>JAYWHK010000139.1:0-27171 GCA_043777755.1 Saprospiraceae bacterium | reverse complement strand
TTTGATAAATAATTCGGGTATTTTCATCGACAAAGATAGTCGTTTTTTACAAATTTTAATTTGTCATCATTTTGTCTGTTTTTATGCGTTTAACCTGTTATCTTTGTGAAATTTTTTTAATTTAAAAAGTGGTATTTTTAATATAAACCAAAAAGTACGATGAATTGTCCAATTTGTTCGCACCAAGGATTGAATGAATTTTCGTTGCGCTGCCCTAAATGTGAAAGTGATTTGACTACTTTGCACAAAATAGATGACATTCAAGAAAAATATGTTGCCAACGCCAAGCAACGTACTTTCTTGGAAGGAGAAGTTTTAAAAAATCAAAAAAATGCTGACAAAGAAATCAGTATTTGGAAAAAAAAGAGCAATCGCTATTTGGCATTGTTTCTTTTGCTTCCGCTTGTGTATAAATTTTGTTTGATGCCAAAAGAAGACTTGCAAACGACTCAAAAATTACAAAATTTAAGCCTTCAAGACTCCGTCAATCGCTTTAAAATCCAGCAATACGAAACTCAAATCGCTGATTTACAGAAAGATACACTTGCATTGCAAGCTAGTAAGAAAAAAAGCATTAAATATACTTTGACAAAAGGAGAAACCTTAGCATCGCTTGGAATTCGATTCTTTGGAAATAAAAATGCTGCGTACAGAATTGCAAAAGACAATCTAATTACTGCATCAGAGTATGATGAATTGCCTGTTGGCAAAACACTAATCATTAATTTTAGGTAAATTTTAGAGCTTATGAAAAAATTTTTTGAAAAAAATGGTATTCTTTTAATATTGGCTTTGATTTTCCTTTTTATAGGCACAAAGGCGTGGACTTATTTTTCTCGCAATGAAATTGCTATCGGTTTTTACCATTGGAAAAAAGAACTAAACCTAAGCGTAGAAGAAGAAGATGTTTTGAAAAAAAATAAAAAAACACCTTTGTATGTTCATTTTTTTGATACCGATTGGGATGAAGACAAGAATTTTATTGTTCCGATTGCCATCACAAAACCTGAAAAACCATTGCCTGAAAAAACTTTGATTTGTCCTGTTGTTTTCATAACCAATCGTGTTTTTGAAAATACGCAAGACGATAAAATCATGGTTGTTGCAGAAAAAGTATGGGAAAGAGTTGAATTTCTAAATCAGCAATATGAGTCGGAAATGGGAACTCAATTGCACAGTATTCAGATTGATTGCGATTGGACACTTTCTACAAAAGACAGATATTTTGCTTTTTTGAAGGCATTGGGCGATATATCTCCAGTTGCACTTTCTGCTACAATTCGCTTGCATCAAATCAAGTTTCAAGAAAAAACAGGCGTTCCTCCAGTTGAAAGAGGAATGTTGATGTTTTACAATATGGGTGATTTGGACAATCCCAACACTCAAAACTCTATCCTTGACCTTGAAACTGCCAAGCAATATGTTGAATATTGCAAAAAATATACTTTGCCATTAGATGTTGCATTGCCATTGTTTCAGTGGGCAGTCGTTTTGCGTGATGGGCGAGTGGTTCAGTTGCTCAATGCTGCCAATACACAAGATTTTAAAGATGAAGATTATTTTGAAAAAATAGGCGATTTGCAATACAAAGTCAAAGAAAGTACCTATGCACATGGCTATTATTGCTACGAAGGTGACATAATTCGAGTAGAAAATGTATCGCAAGAGCAACTCGAAGCCGCAGCCAAAATGCTTTCCAATTATTTGCCGAATGAACGACGAACTTTGTGTTTTTACCATTTGGATTATACGATTTTGCAAGCAAATCCTTATGAAAAATTAGATGAAATAAGAAAAAATTTAGAATAAAATGACATTCGATATTACCATTCCAGTTCTCAACGAAGAAAAAACCTTAGACCAACAAGTTCGTATTTTATATACTTTTTTGAAAAAACATTTTCCTACGCCAAAGCAATGGCGCATCGTCATTGCGGACAATGGTTCTACAGACGATACACTGATGATTGCGCAGACTTTGCAGCAAGAATTGGAAGGCGTTACCTATGTAAATGTTCCTCGAAAAGGCGTTGGTTTGGCATTGAAAACAAGTTGGAGTCAATCCACAGCAGACATTGTTGGTTACATGGATTTGGATTTGGCAACGGATTTACCGCATTTTTTGGAAGCCTACCAAGCCTTGACGGAGCAAAATATGGACATCGTATATGCTACTCGTTTGCACCCAAAATCGCAGGTGATTGGGCGCACACCTAAGCGTGAATTTACGTCAAGGGTTTTTAATTTTATTCTAAAAACGTATTTAAGTGTTCAGTTTTCAGATGGAATGTGTGGTTTTAAATGGTTAAAACGTTCTTTGGTTCGCCCTTTGATGGACGGTGGCGCAGTGAGCGACGGTTGGTTTTTTTCAACCGAACTACTAACCATTGCAGAGTGGAAAGGCTTGAATATCTACGAATTGCCTGTAAAATGGACTGATGACAGCGATAGCCGAGTAAAAATAGCACCGCTGGCAAAACAATATTTGAAAGCGATGCGTGTTTTGAAAAACAAAAAAAATAAAAATAAATAAAATAAAAAACTTTTTGTTATTTTATTGTTTTTTATAAAAATGATAGTAACTTTGTTCGGAATTTTTTACTAAACTCCGATAAAAACAAAGAAAAAATTTGGCTTGTTTTATTGAAAAAACACAAGCAAACGATACGTATTATGAGCAACTACTTAAACGAGCTAAATCCTATTCAACAACAGGCGGTTACGAACACAAAGGGAGCTGTTCTGGTGATTGCTGGACCAGGTTCTGGCAAAACACGTGTACTAACCTACCGAATTGCACACTTGATTGAGTCGGGTGCAAAGCCTTGGGAAATTCTTTCCTTGACCTTTACGAACAAGTCGGCTCGTGAAATGAAAGAACGCATCGTGAAAGTGATTGGCGAAAAAGGAAATAGAGTTTGGGCAGGTACATTTCACTCTATTTTTGCCAGAATACTAAGACAAGAGGCGGAAAAAATTGGCTATCCAAGCAATTTTACCATTTATGACAGCGATGATAGCGAAGGCGTGGTCAAGGCTATCTTGAAAGAAATGAACTTGGATAAAACAGTTTATAATCCAAATGCAATAAAATCTCGTATTTCTTTGTCTAAAAATAACTTGATTTCGCCAAAAGCTTATGCTCAAAACGAAGAACTTTTATCGCAAGACAGGGCAAACAAACGTCCTTATTTTTATAAAATTTATGAAGAATATGTTGCCCGTTGTCGTCGTTCTGGCGCAATGGATTTTGACGATTTATTGTACCAATTCTATATCTTGTTGCACCGAAATCCTGAAAATGTTTTAGAAAAATACCAACAAAAGTTTAGATTTTATATGGTTGATGAGTTTCAAGACACCAATTTTTTACAATATGGTATTTTGAAAAAACTCGTCATGTACGAAGGTAGCGAAAATAACCTTTGTGTCGTTGGTGACGATGCGCAAAGTATTTATTCGTTCCGTGGTGCGACGATTGACAATATTTTAGATTTTGAAAAAGATTTTAAAGATTTAAAAACCTTTAAATTAGAGCAAAATTATCGTTCGACGCATTTCATCGTTCAAGCCGCTAACGACATCATCACACACAATAGCAAGCAAATAAAAAAAGAAATTTGGACAGACAAAGACCTTTCGCAGAGCAATAAAATAAAAATTATCAAGGCTCAAAGCGACAATGAAGAAGGCAAAAAAGTGGCGGATTTGATTATGGAGCAAAAGCACCGCTACCATATCAATAACTCCGATATTGCGATTTTGTACCGAACCAACTCACAATCTCGTATTTTTGAAGAATTTTTGCGTCGTTCTAACATTCCATACCGTATTTTTGGCGGAATGTCATTCTATCAGCGCAAAGAAGTCAAGGATTTGGTCAGTTACTTACGTTTGGTGATTAACCACAACGATGAAGAAGCTCTTCGCAGAGTTTTGAATTATCCACGCCGTGGTATTGGCGATGCAACCATCGAAAAAATCTCTGATTTGGCTAGCAAAACGCAACGTCCAATGTGGCAGTGTTTGGAAGAAATAGAACTTGGCGCACAGGCTCGTAGAGGTATAAATGAGTTTGTGGAATTGATAAAATTAGCTAAAAAACGAATGGAGAAAGGTTCTGCCTACGAGGTTGCTTTGTTCGTTGCCAAACAATCAAAACTCATTGATACGCTCAAATCAGATACAACAGAAGAAGGAATCGGACGTTTGGATAACATTACTTCTTTGCTCGATGGTATTAAAGATTTTGTTGAAAACGACGAAATAATGATTGATGAGGAACAAATTAAAGACAAATCGCTTGCAACCTACTTGCAAAATATTATTTTATTGACTGATGTGGACGATAGCGAGCAAAATCCCGATGCTGTAGTAATGATGTCCGTTCACTCCTCAAAAGGTTTGGAATTTAAGTCGGTTTTTGTGGTAGGATTGGAAGAAAATCTTTTTCCATCGTTTATGGCGTTAGAATCAACAGAAGGCGTTGATGAAGAACGTCGTCTCTTTTACGTTGCGATTACCCGTGCGGAACAGTTTTTAACGCTAACTTATGCAGGAAGTCGTTACAGACATGGACAAGTTCGTTACAACGACCCAAGTCGTTTTATGGAAGAAATTTCGCCAGCGAGTGTGGAAAGCATTGCACCAAAATCAAGTGGCGCATTTTTACAAGACAATCCAACAAGCAAATTGAGTGGCAATTTCAAACCAATTCGAGCTGCGATTGCACCAACAATTGACCTTTCTACTTTCAAAGCTGCGCCAGCGGCTTCGATTCAGGCAGGGCAACGGGTTTTGCACATAAAATTTGGCGAAGGTCGAGTGCTGAATGTCGATGGCGCAAATGATAATCGTGTTGCCACCATCGAATTTCCACTTTCTGACGAGCCGAAGAAAAGAATCATGCTGAATTTTGCAAAATTACAGATATTGGAGTAAAAGAGGTAGCAAGTGAGTAACTTACAATTCCCATTTTAACCCGTTGCTCCAAGTATAAAAAACGGGTTCGATATTGTTAGGAAGTGTATAGTCGTAACCCAACGTAAAATCAATTTTAAAAGATAAATGCCTGTTGAATTTGAACGAAAGTGTGTTTTGTGTACTCAATCTGGCTTGCGAAAGTTGTTGTAAGTCAGGTTGGTAATAAGTATTGCTACTAATTTTAAAATTTTTTCCACTGTCATAAGTGGCTGATAAATAGTTACTTAACCTATGAAAGTACAAAGAAGTCTGATTTTTGAAAACATTGTACTCTGGCATATAAGCTATACCAAAATAAAGGCGAGATTTTTTATTTTTACTTTTATAAATACGCCAACGGATACCCGTACCAGCCAATACTCGTGAACGAATGTGTTGAACTTTATTGCTTTGCACTTGCGTATAAAACTCCAAAGATAAGGCATCTTTCAGTTTATAATTATAGCGAAAATGTTGAAAAGCTGCATTCTCAAAGGATTCGCTGCCAGCTTTCAATAAGGCATAATCACTAAGAGAAAGCCACAAATGGCGATTTTTTTTGTATTCAATTTGAGCATTTCCACGCAAAGTAAGCACTGATTTATTCACTTGTATGGCGGTCATACTCAATCCAATATCGCCATACCAGTGAATAGAATCCTTCGTTTTGATTCGCTTGTCTTCAATATTGATAATTTGAGCTTGTACAACATGGGTTAATCCAATAAAATACAAGACGAAAATTATTTTACAATTGCTGTAATGCCACCAACTTAGCATATTCCCCATTTTTTTGTAATAAAAATTCGTGAGTGCCACGCTCGATAATTTCCCCTTCTCGCATAACAATGATTTCGTCAGCGTGCTGAATCGTAGAAAGGCGGTGCGCAATGACCATTGCTGTTCTATTTTTTAGTAAATGATGCAAAGCGTCTTGCACCAGTTTTTCAGATTCAGAATCCAAGGCAGAAGTCGCTTCGTCTAAAATCAAGATAGGTGGATTTTTGAGAATTGCTCGGGCAATTGTCAATCGCTGTCGTTGTCCGCCACTAAGTTTCATTCCCCTATCGCCAATATTGCTGTGATAGCCCTGTTCGGTAGCGATGATGAACTCATGTGCATTTGCCACTTTCGCTGCTGCTTCGACTTGTTCGGCACTGACATTTTTCATTCCAAAAACAATATTGTTAAAAATACTGTCATTGAACAAAATAGCTTCTTGGGAAACGATGCCGATTTTATCTCGTAAATCTTTGATTTTCAAGTCTTTAACATCAATATCGTCTATTAAAATTGAGCCATTTTCTACATCATAAAAACGAGTTAATAAATCAGCTATTGTGGATTTTCCAGAACCTGACGAACCAACCAAAGCAATAATTTTTCCTTTTTCTATCGTTAAATTAATGTTTTTCAAAACAGTACGGTCTTCATTATAAGCAAACGTAACGTTTTTGTAATGTATATTTTTTTCAAAAGAAGGAAAATCCAAGGCATTTGTTTTTTCTTGAATGGAGCTTACGGTTGCCAAAATACTTTCAATTCTATCCGCTGCCGCCAAGCCTTTTTGCATGGTGTAAATTGCTGAAGAAAAATTTTTTGCTGGGTCAATGACATTGTAAAAAGCAAAAATAAAAGCGAAAAAAGTTTCAGGTTGCATTGTTCCTGCAAAAACTTGCCGAGAACCGTACCACAAAAGAACCGCTACCACCGAAACGCCCAAAAACTCTGACATTGGCGAAGCTAAGTCCTTGCGACGAAGAATTTTTGTCACCAAATCTCTGTATTCATTATTTTCAAGTGCAAAACGATTTTTTTGATAATCTTCGGCATTAAAACCTTTGATAATACGCAAACCTCCGAGAGCTTCTTCAACTACTGCAATGACATTTCCAAGGCGTTCTTGTGCCAAACCTGAGTTTTTTCGTAAAGTTTTGGAGATTGTACCAATGATGAGTGCAATAAAAAGAATCAATCCAAAAACAAAAAGTGTCAGTGAAGGACTGACATAAACCATAATCGCCAAACTGCCAAACATCACCACGGGTTCACGGACAATTGTTTCGATGACATTCAAAATACTCCACTCAATTTCCTGCGCATCGGAAGTAATACGGGAAAGCAAATCGCCTTTTCGTTGCTCTGAAAAATAAGACAAAGGCAAATCCAGCATTTTTTCAAAAAGTTTTTGACGAATATCTCTAACGATTCCGTTGCGAACAGGCGTAATGAAATACAACGCCAAGTAGCGAAATAAATTTTTGAAGAAAAAAACAAAAATAATCAATAAACAAGTGAAAATCAATACTTTATCTTTTCCGTAATGTAAAATAGATTGCGAAAGATGGTATTTCAATAAGCCGCCTGGGTCAAAACTCGTAGGCTTTTCCACGACCAATTCGCTACGATTGAAAAGAATGTTTAAGAAAGGAATCAGCGTAGGAATACTGAAGACCATGAACAACGCCATGAGCAAATTGCACAGTACATTAAGCGCAATGGAACGTTTGTAATTGGCGGCGTAATGGAGGAGTCTTGTAATAGGGGAACTACTAAGGTTCATATATAAATTTGTCGCAAAAGTACTTTCTTTACAATGAAAAAACAAATTTTAATAAAAAAAACCTTCATTTATACTAATTTTGAAAAAAATCTTTATCTTCGCATAACAAATCAGGTAAAGAATCGTAAAAGAGAATTGTTATAAATTATAATATGTTTTTTATAGTTTTATAAAATATTGTTATATAATTAATTAACAAAAAAAATACTCTTCCAAATGACGATTCATAAATATTATTAACAAACTGAAAATAAAATTAAAAACCAATGTTTGGAAGTAAAAAAACAGTAGATACAAGTGCCGCCAACAAAGGCGTTGTAGGAACTAACGGAGCAAATTCGATGGCGCTGAATAGCCTTGTGAAAGGCACATTTGTAGAAGGAACGGTAAGTTCAGAAAGCGATATTCGCATTGATGGCAACATCAAAGGTGTTTTGACCTGCAAAGCAAAAGTTATTGTAGGGCCTACAGGTGTTATTGAAGGAGAAATCCGTTGTGTAAATGCAGTAATCGAAGGTAAATTCAACGGTACTTTATACGCAGAAGAATTGTTGCACATCCGTGAAACTGCCGAAGTGACAGGCGATGTTTATACCAATAAATTAACTGTTCAATCAGGTGCAAACTTCAACGGTGCTGTTAAAATGGCTGCCGAAGCTCCAAAGCCAAAACAAGTAGCAAATCCTAATGCAAAAGCATAATTTTGAATAGAAATGAAATGAAAAATCCCTAACATTGTGAACAATGTTAGGGATTTTTCGTATTTTTGTAATGGCAAATGAAATTGCTACTACAAAAATGAAAAAAATCAAAGATTCTTCTTACTTAAAATACAGCAATATGGCGTTCCAAATACTGGGAGCTATTGCACTTGGCACTTGGATTGGTACAAAATTAGATGCCTATATGGGAAATCGAACACCTTATGCAACTGCTGGACTTGCCTTGCTCGGTACGTTGATAGGACTGTACGCCGCCTTGCACGATTTGATTTTTCCTAAAAAATAAGTTTTTTATAAACTAATTTCAAAAGGTACTCTTTTTGGTGGCAAACACATTCCTTCGTCGCAACACATATATTCAATACTGCCAACGATACTGTTTGTTGCAGCAACCAATTTTATTTTTTGTGTAAAAATGGCTTTGTGTGCGAATTTTACAACATTCATATCAAAAACTTTATCAAAAACTTTTTTGATATTCCCTGATTCTTCATTTTTACCAACCAAAGAAAGGTTTTTATTTTTAGAAAAATCAAAACTTGTTGGAATGGGCCCATCATTTGACTCCAAATATTGAGAATACATATACCAACCATCTTGAATATCCGCTTCAGCGATGATGTTGTATTCCAAGTTTCCAATTTTTTCAACACGATATTTCCAATTCACTGGATTTTCTTGTGCAAAAAGTGCCGTTGTGCAAAAAAACACAAGAGCCAAAAACAATAATTTTTTCATTTTTAATATTTTTTATTTGTACTGTTTCATTATTTTTGCGATGTCTTTTTTCACATCTCGTTCTTTTAAGGCTTCTCGTTTGTCATAAGATTTTTTACCTTGCGCCAACTCAATTGCCAATTTTGCAAAACCACGGTCATTGATGTAAAGTTTGAATGGAATAATGGTAAAACCTTTTTCACGTAATTTTTTATCCAATTTTTTCAATTCATTTTTTTTCAAAAGCAATTTTCGTACCCGTTTTGCCTCGTGATTAGAATATGTTCCGTTGGTATATTCTGCAATGTGCAAGTTTCGGACAAATAATTCACCATTGTCAATGGTACAAAATGAATCATTCAAATTGGCATAACCACCTCTAATTGACTTGATTTCTGTGCCAGAAAGTATAATTCCTGCCTCGTATTCTTGGATAAAAGAATATTCATGCTCCGCACGACGATTCTTTATCATTATATTTTTACTAAATTTTTCTTTTTCTTTTGACATTGCTGACGTTATTTATTTAAGACTTATTGACTTATAACGCAAAGTAAATCAAAAAAGTGCCAAAAACAAAGGCTTTTTTTATAAATTTAAAAAATAAAAAACGTTGGTAAAATCAAAGGTGATTTTACCAACGTAATGAGTACTTATTGCTTTTCAAAAATTGTTGTGTAATGGCTAATTATACTGCCCTATTTCGCTACGGATTGATTGTAAAGATGAATGGCTTTATTGAGTTGATTGTAGGAACGAGTTGCTGCAATTGAGCCTCCAACAATAGCAACACCTGCACCAGTTAAATAAATACTGACTTCCGTTCTATTGGGAGAAACATCACTTTCTCCAACTCTATTCTCATAAAGTACCGTACTTGTCACCATCAATGCAAGTCCTCCAAGACTTGTCAATAACGCAGCATTGAGTGTCTTGCGGTATTTTAACATTTCTTCTTTTGCTTCGGGGCAGTTTTTAAATTCTTTGAGTAAGTTTTTGGCACGGAAACCCAAAGGATACGCTTTGTCACCTTTGACGTATTTTACGTTCCAAAATGTTTTTTTGAGGTAGATTACTTCCCCTTTTGTAGGCGAAAAATTTTCTGTAACTAATTCATTGTCAGTATGATGTTGATCTTGTGCAAAGCTAAATACGCAAGAAAACAAGATACATGAAAAGGCTAAAATCAATTGTTTGAACATGATTATAAAATTTTTATGTGAAAAATAAATTTTTATTAAATGATGCTTGAAAAACGGATTTGGTTGTAATTTTATTTTTCGTAACAAAATTTTAACATTTAAGTATTCATAATCGAAGCTCTTTCAAATTTTCTTAGATAAAATAGTATTTTGGCTACTTTACGACCTTAGCTGAAGAAATACTGCAATTAATTCCTAAACCAAATGAATTGGGTGAAATGTTTAGCTTTGGCAACAAACGGAGACTTCCTGTTTTTTGGTTTCCAAAGTAATAAGTTTTCCAGCGAGGAGTAATAGCTCCCAATAATCCACCTAACCCTGCTCCTGCAGCTATAAATATCATCGATGTTTCTATTGCATTGTCTTTAAACTGCAAATTTGGGTTAGAAGATACCTTAGAAACGGCTGTTAAAACGATAACGACAGAGGTTAATGCTCCAATACCAACACCAGCATTCACGTGATTACCCTCTGGTACTCGAAAATAATTTATATCAGAAAACGAATTAGTCTGATTTTTTCCTGTCGAAGTATTATAATAATATGCACTATCTTTTCCAATGATAACATTACTAACATCTATTTTTTTGAAGTCAGAGAGCATAATTTTACCTAAAGGGTATTCGTTTTTCTTAAACGTAGTAGTTTGAGAAAAAATCTCCCCACTTAAACAAAGGAGAAATAGAGTGAAATAAGTCAATTTTTTCATCTTGAAGTAGGGCTTAGTAATTGAGTGGTTAGTGGATTGATAAGTATATTAAATTCATCTAAAACTAAGTTGTAATCAACAGCTTCTTTACCTCTGATAGATACCAAGTTAGATAAACCAGAGCCTTCTCCAATTTTCACTCCTTTTTTGTCTAAGATATAAAGATAGGTAAACAAACGCATATTGGCGGAAAACCCAAAGCTGGTCACATTGTGTGTATAGATATGTGTATAGCTTATTGCAACAGCATCTACATCAAGGTTTTTACATAATTCTATTGCTGCCGTAGAGGTAGAAAGATTTTTGCTAAAATAGGTATTTACTTTTCCTTTTTCAAAAGAAAAGGCATTAAATTCTCCGTCAGCAAGAAAAACCGCAGGGAAATTATCGTTTTCTGTCAAAAGCGCATTTTTATTTTCTAAATCTTTTCTAAGGATTTCATAATTCGGTAATTCTTGTAATTTTTTTCCATAAATAATCTCACATCCAAACTTTTTCTCCATCTGAGTAGCAAGAGCATCTCTATACAAAGATGCTTTTTTTCGTTCAATATCCATAATTTGGTCAGAAATTTTATTCATTTTCTGATTAAAAATCCCTGCATCAATTAAAGGAAAAATAGCTTGTATTGGCTTGCCAACCATTACTTCTATAATTGCAATTTTTTTGACAGTATTGGTTTTAATAAAAGGAGTATCCGTAATGATTTGCATACTAATACATCCACTAATAAGAATTGTTGAGCCTAAAAATAAAAATAATTTTTTCATTTTGATCAATAGTTTTTAAAATAATTTTTTTATGGTATAGTGATTTTTTCGTTACTCAATATAATTTTGTAAAAAGCCATAATAAAGCATGGCAAATATAATGATTGCTATTGAGAACAAATAGTGTTTTAGCTAAAATGTAATAATTATTTGCTCGAATATACATAATTGTTAATGCCTCAAAATACGTTCCACAGCAGCCTGCACTTTTTCAATAGACGGAATCATTGTTTTTTCCAACGTTTCGTTTAAAGGAATGGCTAGCAGATCTTCTGCGCCAATGGTTCGAACTGGTTCATCTAAATACGCAAGAAAACAAGATACATGAAAAGGCTAAAATCAATTGTTTGAACATGATTGTAAAATTTTTATGTAAAAAATAAATTTTTATTAAATGATGCTTGAAAAAACGGATTTGGTTGTAATTTTATTTTTCATAACAAAATTTCAACATTTAATCATTCACTAAAGCCTATTTTAATTTTATTTAACGGAATAGCTGAAAAGTGGTATTTTCGTTTTATTACTTATCTTTGCATCTGTATTGTCTTGTAACAATATATTTACGTAAGTGTAGAGCGATATACATAAAATATTTATGATAAAAAAAATAACAATACTCGGGGCAGGCAATGTTGGAACGCATTTGATTAGGCGTTTTCAAGATTCTGGTGTTTTGGTACACCAAGTTTTTACAAGACATATTGAAAAAAATAGCGATTGGGAAGGCATTAATATCACAGATAAAATAGAAGATTTGGACAACGAAGCGGATGTTTATATCCTTTCTGTTCATGACTCTGGAATTGAAGACTTAGGGAATAAATTGACAAAAATCATTGATAATCAATTGATTGTACATACTTCGGGAACGATTCCATCATCTGTTTTTTCAAAAACATCAAAGCGTTATGGTGTTTTTTATCCCTTACAATCTTTTAGTAAAAAAAGGCAGCCTGATTGGAATGAAATTCCAATTTGCATAGATGCCAATAGCCTTGAAGACAAAACACTCTTGCATGAAATTGCCCTTCATGCTTCGCCAAAAGTATATCACATCAGTGACGAGCAACGTGCAAAAATACACGTTGCCGCTGTTTTTGTGAATAATTTTGTCAATCATTTGTACCATATTGGCGAAGAAATTTTGTTGCACGAACAACTGCCTTTTGATATTTTGAAACCTTTGATTCGAGAAACGGCTGCCAAGATTGAACATTTTCCACCTTCTTCTATGCAAACAGGGCCTGCTCGTCGTGGCGACCAAGTGACCATTGACAGACACCTTTCTTACCTTTCTCAGTTCAGTGATTTTCAAGAAATCTATGCTTTGATGACTAAGAATGTATTGGATTTTTATAACAAGTAAAAATTTACTTAGCGTATTTTTTTAAACACGAATTTTCTCTAATTTTACGAATTTTCACTAATCGTGATGCAACGATTAAATCAAATTTCACTAATCTTTGTAAAACTTTTTTTTAATTTTACACGTGGTTAAGTTCTTACAATTTATCAATGATTATTGCGACCGATGCTGACTCTGCGAATCAATAAAATTCCTAAAATAAACAATATTCCGAGCGTCAGTGAACTTATCCTCATATTTCCTGTAATGTTATTAACAACGCCAAAAATTACTGTTCCTAAAACAACAGAAATTTTATCCACAACGTCATAAAAGCTAAAATAAGAAGCGGATTCGGTTGTGTTTTCTGGAATTAATTTAGAATATGTTGCTCTTGATAGGGATTGTACACCACCCATAACCAAGCCAACTAAGCCGCCAACAACATAAAACTGTGTACTTGTTTGTACAAAAAAAGCCAAAATACAGACCACTATCCAAATTGTCAGTGTTATTGTTAAGGAAAAAACGTTGCCTTTTCGGTCAGAAATGCCTGCAAATAAGTAAGCTCCTCCAATACCAACCAATTGTAAAATCAGCACTACGATAATCAATTCAGCTGTTTCAAAACCCAATTCTTTTTTTGCAAAAATCGTTGCCATATATATCACTGTTTGAACACCACCATTGTAAAAAAAGAAAGAAAGTAAAAAACGCTTTATATTGGGTTGCTCATTTAATTTGTGCCAAACTCTTTTGATTCCAGCAAAACCTTTTGCAATCACGTTTGTCATTGGCTTGTTGGAAGAAACTTCTGGAAGGCGACGCAAAGTGATTTGCGCAAAACCCAACCACCAAAGTCCAACGGTCAAAAATGCTAAGGTTGTAGCGGAAACAATATTTGGAAAACCAAACGTTTCAAATTTGAGAATCATCGCTAAGTTCACAATCAACAACAAAACACTGCCAATGTAACCATAAGAAAATCCCTTTGCACTCACTTGGTCATAACGATCTTCGGTAGCAATTTCGGGCAAATAGGAATTGTAAAATACGACAGAACCTAACCAACCAATCGTTGCGATGATAAAACCAACAACGCCCAGCCAACGCATATTTTCATCAAACCACCAAAGCGATATACAGCCTAAAGAGCCTAAAACGGTGAAAAAACTAAGAAAAACTTTCTTTTTTCCGCCATAATCAGCGATTCCTGACAAAATTGGCGATAAAAATGCCATCAATAAATAAGAAGCGGATACGCAAAAAGCAAATAATTCAGAGCCGCCAATTGCTCGCCCGAACCAAGTAACACCATTTTTATAGATTTCTTCAAAATAAGAAGGGAAAATAGCCGTAGAAATTACCAAAGAATAAGCAGAATTTGCCCAGTCGAACATCGCCCAACCTTCAATAACTTTTTTGTCGTTTTTAATCATTTTGTTTTAGTTTTGATATTATTTAGCGAAATATAAAAAATAAATAGTACAGGTTGGATTCATAAGTTGCTGATTAACAGGACTTTTGAATTTTACATTTAGACTTTTACATTTTATTTAGGTAGCTTTATTGTGAACGTTGTCGCTTCGTTTGGAATAGATTTTTTCACAAATATTTTTCCTTTGTGGTAATCTTTGATGATACGCATCGCAAGTGACAGTCCTAAGCCCCAGCCACGTTTTTTGGTTGTAAAACCAGGATTAAACACAGTTTTGAATTTAGCAGCAGGAATTCCTTTGCCTGTATCTGTTACATCTATGATGATGTAATTAGCATCTTCGCTGACTTCTGCGCTGATTTTACCCGTACCGTCCATAGCATCAAGAGAGTTGCGCAACAGGTTTTCAATGACCCAATCAAACAAAGGAGGATTGATTTTTGCCATCAAAGGCGCATGATTTGTTACCGTTGGGAAGTCAAAAACAATATGTCGAGAAGAACGTTTTTGCATATATTGTCTGCAAATTTCTAACTCTTCGTAGATATTTATAGGATTCAAGACGGGTTCTGAGCCAATTTTTGAGAAACGGTCAGCGATAAGATTCAAGCGTTCCACGTCTTTGTCTAATTCAGAAAGAACTTCCTGAGTGCTTTCTTCATTTTCATACATCGTTTTCAAGTAATCAATCCAACCTATAATCGCACTAATTGGCGTACCCAATTGATGGGCTGTTTCTTTCGCCATTCCGACCCAAACTTGATTCTGTTCTGCCCGACGAGCATTGCTAAAACCCAAATAACCAAAAAGAATAAATGCGCCAATCAAAATAAATTGTACCAATGGAAAGTAGCGCAATAAAATTAAAATTCTTGATTGTTTATGGTAAATTTTAAACCCTTCGATAGGAATAGGTTCTTGTCCTTCGAGTTTGAGTTGAGCCAATTCATTTTTTAATTCATTGGAAGTCAGAAAGTTAGGGTCAATGTCTTTTTCTTCGCCAAAATTTCGGACACCATCAATACCGCCACCATCATTCACCAAAATAACAGGAATGGTCGTATTGGCTTCTAAAATTTCTGTATGAAGGGTAAAATCGCTCGTCGTATCCATCATACTCATATTAAGGCGTTCTTGTGCAGTTGCCCAGATTTTAATCCTTTTATTCTCTTCTTCTTCTAATTTTTTAACCAAATAATTGGTATAATACATCGAAACAGCAACGATAAACACACCTGCTACCGCTAAATATACTTTCCAATGCGATTTTTTTTGATAAATATCCATTTTTAATTTTTAGTTCTCTGTTTGACGTTTCCTTAACGGTAAAATTACTATTTTATTTGTTTTTGCAAAACCTTTTAGGGGTAAAAATGTTGTATTTTGACAATTTTTTTAATATTTATGAAAAAAACAAGTATTTTTTGGTTTCGCAGGGACTTGCGCCTACAAGACAATGCAGGGCTTTATCGTGCGCTCAAAGCACACGAAAATGTATTGCCTATTTTTATTTTTGATAAAAATATTTTGGAGCGATTGGAAGACAAAAAAGATGCCCGTGTAACTTTTTTATACGATACAATTGTGGCGTTGAAAGCGGAACTCAAAGCATTAGGTAGTGATTTGTTGGTAGAATATGGTCGTCCAGAAGAAGTTTGGGAGCAATTGCTACAAAAAATTGATATTGAAGCTGTTTTTACCAATAAAGACTGGGAGCGATATGCGATAGACCGAGATGAAAAGCTGAAAGAAAAATTGGCAGCACAAAATATTCCTTTTCATCAATTCAAAGACCATTTAATTTTTGATAAAAACGAAGTCCTCAAAGACGATGGCAAGCCATATACTGTTTTTACGCCTTATTCAAAAAAATGGATGGCTAAATTAAATAGTAAAATGTCCAATTGGACAAATACAAACGGAGAAGAGAAGGAGATTTCTTATTACCTAAAACCTTATCCTACGGAAAAATATTTTAATCGTTTTTTACAAAAAACAAGCAACACAGATGAGATTCCAAGTTTAGAAACAATGAGTTTTGAGCGTTCTTCTATTCGGATTCCTTCCACTTCTGTTTCGATGAGTTTGATTAAAAACTACGACGTTAATCGTAACTTTCCAGCCATTGAAGGAACGTCGAGATTGGGTCTTCACCTTCGTTTTGGGACAATTAGCATTAGAGATAAAGCCTTAAAAGCCTTGTATTTAAATCAAACTTTCTTAAACGAATTGATTTGGAGAGATTTTTATGGACAAATTTTAGGTAATTTTCCTCACGTTCAAAAAAATGCTTTCCGACCAGAATACGAATCTATCGAGTGGCGTTTTGATGAAGTTGAATTTCAAAAATGGTGTGATGGAAAAACGGGTTATCCCATCGTAGATGCTGGGATGCGTGAGTTGAACGCTACGGGTCACATGCACAACCGTGTACGCATGATTACAGCGAGTTTTTTGACAAAACACCTTTTGCACGATTGGCGAATGGGAGAAGCTTATTTTGCAAAAAAACTCTTGGATTTTGATCTTGCCAGCAACAATGGTGGTTGGCAATGGGCAGCGGGTTGTGGCACTGATGCAGCTCCCTATTTCCGTATTTTTAATCCTGAGGAGCAAATGAAAAAATTTGACAAAGAATGTAAGTACATTAAAAAATGGGTGCCAGAATTTGGTACATTCAACTATGTCAAACCAATAGTAGATCATAAATTAGCAAGAGAACGTTGCCTTAAAACGTATAAGGAAGGATTAGAAAAAGGCAAAATGTAGCTGAAATACATACAGCGGATATTAGTTATTGGATATTTAAGAGATTGTAAGAGATTGTTATTCAATGTTTTACACAAATTTAAAATACCAAAATCACTTCTCGTTGTGTATATACAAAAAAATATAGCGGAGTATTTCGTGTACCGAAGGTACACGAAATACTCCGCTATATTTTTTTGTAGACCTAACACATTTATCAACACTAAGTTTGCAAGTATTAAACGTGTATTGCTCGATTTCCCGTTGCTGCCAAAGCTGCTTCTTTGAACGCTTCTGTATAAGTTGGATGTGCATGACTTATGCGTGAGGCATCTTCTGCTGAAGCTCGGAACTCCATTAATGCTACCGCTTCTGCAATCATATCTGCGGTACGAGGCCCAACCATGTGAACGCCCAAAATTTCGTCTGTATCAGCATGAGCCAACACTTTCACCATACCTTCGATGTCCATACTTGCTCTTGCACGACCCAACGCTGCAAACGGGAATTTTCCACTTTTGTAAGGAGTTCCCATTTCTTTTAGTTGTTCTTCTGTATAACCAACAGCTGCAACTTCTGGCCAAGTATAAACAACGCCAGGAATTAAGTTATAATTGATGTGTGGATGTTGTCCAACAATGGTTTCTGCGACAAAAACACCTTCTTCTTCTGCTTTGTGCGCCAACATTGCACCTTTTATAACATCACCAATGGCATAAATTCCTGCAACATTTGTTTGTAAATGAGCATCAACATTGACTCTACCTCGCTCATCTAACTGAACACCAGCATTTTCTAAACCTAAGCTATCCGTATAAGGTCGGCGACCCAATGCCAAAAGGCAATATTCCGCTTCGATGCTTTGCTTTTCCTCACTACCCTTTTTTGAAAATTCAACTTTTACGGTATCTCCATTATTGCTTACGCCACTTACGGCATGACCAAGATAAAAATTAATACCTATTTTTTGCAATGATTTTTGCAATTCTTTACTACAGTCAGCGTCCATTCCAGCAATAATCCTATCCATAAACTCAATAACTTCTACTTTGCAGCCCAAACGAGCGTAAACAGAACCCAACTCTAATCCAATAACACCGCCACCAATAATGACCATACTTTTAGGAACGTCTTGAAGATTCAAGGCTTCCGTGGAAGTAATGATTCTTTTTTTATCGTAGTTCATTACCGCAGGAGTAATAGGTTTTGAACCTGTTGCGATAATGGTGTTTTTAGTTTCGATTTCTTCAACGCTTCCATCAGCTTTTTTAATAGCGATTTTATTGGCAGAAACAAAAGAACCATGCCCATTATAGACCGTGATTTTATTTTTTTTCATCAAAAATTCAATCCCTTTGCACGTTTTGTTGATAACATCGCTTTTGCGAGCAATCATTTGCGGCATATTGATTTCTACTCCACCTTTGATGTCAATGCCGTGCGTTGTGAATTTTGAAACGGCATTGTGGTAGTGTTCCGAACTATCCAACAAAGCCTTTGACGGAATACACCCAACATTCAAGCAAGTGCCACCGAGCGTATTGTAACGTTCAATAATTGCTGTTTTTAAGCCCAATTGCGCTGCACGAATTGCTGCAACATATCCTCCGGGACCAGAGCCGATGACGGTTAAGTCGTACATATTTTTAAATTTTTTTTATTGTATAAATAATTTGATGCAAAATTAATACATCTATTTTAATTATACGTTTTTTCGTGCCAAATATAAAAAATTTAGCATCTTTCTTTATTTCGTTTGCTTCATTAAAAGCAATTACTTGAGGATTGATTGAATTGTAAGCAGCATTACTTTTAATTTTTTCTAAAAAAAAAAAGAGTTAAACGCTTACAGCATTTAACTCTTATTCTTAGTACCTTATAGATTTGATACAATTTATTTTTTAAATAAATTATTCATCAACATACCTCCGATTTCGTCCATTGCGCTACCATCACCGTCTTTGTCCAAAAACTTAGTAATCATATTCATCATCATACCGCCGCCAGCTTGTTGCTGACCGCCAGCTACATTCGTCAATAACGAAGCAATTCCACCAGCATCTAAGCCATTTTGTTGCTTTGCTTGACCCAATTGCGACATAACTAAAGGAGCTAAAATTTGCATCAAGTTACCTACTTGTCCACCACTCAAACCTGAGTTTTGTCCAATCATTTCAGCTGCTGCATTTTGTTTATCACCTAAAATGTGTTGCAAAATACCCAAACCATTTGATGCACTAGACTGACCCAGTTGTCCGCCAATTAAGCTCGTCAAATTACTTAAAATACCTCCATCTGCATGGTGCGTATCTAAAGTATTTGCAATAGCATCAGCACCACCACCAGCAGCGTTTTTTGCCAAACCACCCAAAAGTGTTTGAAGAACGCCATTTGCAGCACTTGCTGTTTGTTCTTTATCGCCGCCAATTTGATTGCTCAATTGACTTAATACAGCGTCAGACAATTGTCCTTGTAAAAGACCCATTAAATCCATTTTGTAAAAGGTGTTTTTAGAAGATTTGATTTTTTGATTTTCATAAAAATTTAAAAATCAAATACTTATGTTTTAAAAAAGTTAATATTAAATTATTTTTAAAAAAATTTTCTGCAAGTAAGTATTTTTTTCTTGAATAAAAAAATTTTTACTTTGAAAAAATCAATTTTAAATATAATTTTAAAATTATTTTGATGCAAGGCTTTTGTAAAAGGACATCTTCCTCTTTCTGACGTAGCTTTTTCAAGAAGTAACGTTGATTTAATTAAGATAAAGTTAATTATAATATGTTTTTATTAAATAACTTTAAAATGGTTTATTTTTGCGATAATATTTGAAAACAAAAATGTTTTTAGAATGTTATTTTGATAATTTTTTAAATTAAAAATCAAATAAAATCTTAGAAATGAAAAAAATCTTCACGCTTCTTTTTGGAGTACTCGTGTTTTTCTCTGCGGAAGCACAAATCAAAGCACCTCAACCAAGTCCAACCTCTAAAATCACACAGCAAGTTGGTCTAACTGACATTACAGTAGAATACTCTCGTCCAAGCGCAAAAGGACGTAAGGTTTTCGGTACATTAGTTCCTATGGGCGAACTTTGGCGTACAGGAGCGAATGCTGCTACAAAAGTTACTTTTAGCGAAAATGTAAAAATTGCAGGAAATGATCTTCCAAAAGGTTCTTATGCTATTTATACAATTCCAACAGAAAAAGAATGGACGGTAATTATACATAAAAATACGACCCACTGGGGCATTGATGGTTACAAACAAGAAGAAGATGCCTTCCGTTTTACAGCAAAACCTTCAATTGGTAGTAATAATGCAGAAACTTTCACAATGCAAGTAGAAAACTTGAAAAATTCTTCTTGCGAAATTACAATGGCTTGGGAAAATGTTACTGTTGCAATTCCTGTAACATTGGGTACTGACGAAGCAATGGTTGCTGGCATTAAAAAAGCAATGGACGGCCCAGCTGCTGGTGATTATTATGCTGCGGGACGTTATTACCACGAAGAAAATAAAGATCCAAAACAAGCATTGGAATGGGTAAGCAAAAGCCTTGAAAAAGGTGGTGATAAATTTTGGATTTTACGTTTGAAAGCATTACTTCAAGCAAAAATCGGTGATTTCTCTGGTGCAATCGCTACCGCTGAAAAATCTTCTGAGTTGGCAAAAAAAGAAAATAATGAAGATTATCAACGTATGAACGAAGTTTCTATCAAAGAATGGAAAACGAAAAAATAATTTTTTCGTTATAAAAAATATAAAAAACCTCAAAGTGGAAACGCTTTGAGGTTTTTTGCGTTATACACACAATGGATATTAGTTATTGGATATTTAGGATATTGCAAATGTCAGGGGTTAAATATTTTGCATAAATTTAAAATCCTAAAACCACTTTCCGTTGTGTATAGATAAATTGAATTTAGTTTTACCTTTTTACCTGTATAATACATTCGTACATAAAAATACAAACCATGTTATTAAAAAAAATCATTCCATTTGTCGCTTTATTACTTTTTAAAGTGAGTGTTTCGCAAGCGCAATTTTTCAAAAAAGCGATGAAAAAAGCAGACGAGATTAACCTTTTGACCATCGAACAAGAGATTGAGTTGGGTAAAAAAGTCAAAACAGAAATCGAAAGCGACGCTAAAAAATACCCAATTTTGGCAGAAGCTGGAAACGAGGAAGCCTATAAATATATTCGAGATTTGACCAGCCGTATTTTAGCAACGGGCAAAGTTGCAAATAGAAGTAAATTTGCTTGGGAAGTGAAAATTATCAAAGATGACAAAACGCTCAATGCGTTCTGTACGCCAGGCGGTTATATTTACGTTTATACAGGTTTGATAAAATTCTTAGACAGCGAAGACCAATTGGCAGGCGTTATGGGGCATGAAATTGCACACGCAGCGCAACGCCACACGGGACGTTCTATCACAAAAGCATACGGGCTTAGTGTTATTTTGACGATGCTAACAGGGAATAAAAACAACCAGACAGTAAATATGGCAAAACAAATTGCAGAAGGAATAGTTGGCTTGAAGTTTTCTCGTGGACACGAAACAGAAGCCGACGAATGGTCTGTCAATTATCTTTGTGCAACAGGCTACAATGCAGCTGGTGCAGCTGGATTTTTCAAAAAAATACAAGGAAAAGGTGGTACTCCGCCAGAATTTATGAGTACGCATCCAGACCCGAAAAATCGTGTACAAGACATTGAGCAAAGAGCAAAAACAATGGGTTGTAGTGGTTCTGCAACCAACGTCGAAGCATACAATCGTATCAAAAATTTATTAAAATAAAATATTTTTTATGAAAAATAAAATAAAAATATTCTTATTGGCAAGTGTTGTAACGTTTTGTGGAACAACGCTGATGAGTTCTTGCAACAGTAAAAAAACAGGTTGTCCTGCGGAAACTGCCAATACTCGACCTGATAGAAAAGGGCAGTTTAGTAGAAAAAAAGGCTCTACAAATCTTTTTCCAAAAGATATGCGTAAGAGAGCCAGAATCAATTAATTACTTTTTGATACAAAATTTACAAATAAACCAAAACAAAGATTTGCATTTCTCTGTTTTTTGTTTTACATTTGTATTTTACTTATGAGAAAAGATTCTTTGCGAGAAAAGATTTAAACACACGATTGTCCTTGAGGTTATGATAGCTAAAAACATTATACGTACTACGATAGCTCCACTAAAAACAACTGATACAGGCGATTTTGCGCTGCAACAAATGGCTGAATTTCATGTTCGCCATTTACCTATTGTTGAAAATGAGCAATTCATTGGATTAATAGCGGAAGACGATATTTTTCATTTCGATATAGATGACGAAATTGGGACTTTTGGACTTGCTTTTGCACGTCCATTTGTGAAAGAAAATACGCATTTTTACGAAGTGATGCAAAAGATGGCGGAATTTCGATTGACAGTGATTCCTATTGTTGGCGAAAATGAACGTTATGAAGGTGCGGTTGTATTAGAGGATTTGCTTTTCACTTTTGCTGAATCGACTTCTGTTTCTGATTACGGAAGTATCATTGTCTTGGAAACAGCTCCGCACGACTACTCTTTTGCTGAGATTGGACGAATTGTTGAGTCAGAAGGAGCAATGATTTTGAGTACGTTCACAAGAACCAATCCTGAAGATGGAATGTTAGAGATTACTTTGAAAATCAATAGTATGGAAGTTTCTGGTATCATCGCTACATTGAATCGTTTTGACTACGAAATCAAAGGTGCATTTTCAGTTTCGGATTATGTTGAAGAACTTCAAGAACATTATGATTCATTGATGAGTTATTTGAATGTGTAATCAATCGAAGATTCAATGTAATTATTTAGCGTTGAAAAAATCGAAGATTTTTTTATTTTTACCACGGAGAAACAGAGGTCACGGAGGCAAAAAAAATTAGCCTTCGGCTAATTTTTTTGCCAAACTCTGTGTTCTCCGTTTCTCCGTGGTAAAAAATTGCAAAAGTGGTAAATAGTTACGATTTTTATTTACAGGGTATTTACATTCCAGGAATCCAGCCTCTGCCAACGCCAATCTCTCTAAAAGGCCAAGGCACTAATGCCAAAATAAGTAAAAAACAAAGCAAATAAATGCTAAACAATTTACTCCATTTTGCTTGGTCTGCCATTTCTTTTTTACTAAAAGCACTTGCAATCGTAATCAAAACCACCACGGCTAACATTCCTACAAAATGCTCGACTGCAAAAAAGCGAGCCATTTTATTTTTCATTACTTCGCCCATACTCATGTTATCGAATAATTTTACGCCCCAGTTGCCTACAAAATATTGAAAAAGCCCAATCAATAACTGTAAGTGTGTAGCGATTGTAAGCCAAAGTGTCATTTTTCGGTCTTCTGGTAAAAATGCTCTACTTTTATTCCTTCCTGCAAAAGCTCGGATAAGTAAAATAACTAAAAGGACTAAAATCACCCAACGCAGCGTGCTGTGAAGGTGATTAATTCCCATGTACATTGCTGAATTTGCATCCATCGTATTAAATTTTGATTTTGATTAAAAATAGGTTTAATTTTGAAAAGCGAAGTTAGTTTATTTTTTATAAAATGAGATAATTTACAAAAAAAATTCACAAAATTTTATACTTTTGAAATTTCAGCGTATTTTAGCGATTCAAACAGAATTTTACTATGCGGGAAGACTTCTTACATTACCTTTGGCGTTTTAAACGTTTTGACAGTTCGGCACTCAAAACAAGTGACGGAGAAAATATCGAAATCATTGATTTTGGTGAATACAATACGAATGCTGGGCCTGACTTTTTTAATTCAAAAATAAAAATTGGCGAAACGCTTTGGGCTGGAAACGTCGAAATGCACTTAAAATCTTCTGAATGGTGGCTACACAAACATCAAGAAGACATGGCATACAACAATGTGATTTTACACGTTGTATTGGAAGAAGATTCGCCTGTTTTTAGAGAAAATGGTGAAAAAATTCCTTGTTTGGTGCTGCGTCCTCATATCAAAGAAAATCTTTTGGGTACTTATCAACAATTGTTGAACAATGCGCACTGGATTCCTTGCCAACATCATTTTTATAGTGTTTCTGAAATGACTAAAAACAGTTGGGTGACACGTCTTTTGATAGAGCGATTAGATGAAAAAACGCAACTGATTGAAGCGCAATTGGTTCAAAATCAGTACCATTGGGAAGAAACATTTTATCAATTTCTCTCTAAAAATTTTGGCTTAAAAGTCAATGATTTGCCTTTTGAAATGTTGGCAAAATCATTGCCTTTGGGTGTGATTGGAAAACATAAAGACCAATTGTTTCAAGTAGAAGCCTTGCTTTTGGGACAAGCGGGTTTGTTAAATGAAGATTTTGAAGATGATTATCCTCAAAAATTAAAAAAAGAATATGAGTATTTGAGTAAAAAATTCCAATTGCAGCCGATGGAAACCTCTATTTGGAAATTCTCAAGGCTTCGTCCTCAGAATTTTCCAAGTGTCAGAATAGCTCAATTTGCCGCTTTGATTCATCAATCTGTACACCTTTTTTCAAAAATTTTAGAAACAAAAGACGCTAAAAGTTTAGAAAAATTATTTCAAGTAGAACTTTCTGGCTATTGGGAAACGCATTTTATTTTAGATAAATCCTCAAAAAAGATAAGTAAAACACTTGGAAAAGAAACAATTCGCTTGTTTTTAATCAATACCATTGCGCCTTTTTTGTTTTTATATGGAAAAATAAAAAAAGAAGAGGAGTTCAAAGATAGAGCTGTAGAATTGCTCGAACAACTGAGTCCAGAACGCAACAATATCATTGAAGGTTGGCAAAAGTTAGGTTTTGATGCAACTTCCGCTGGACAAACACAAGGTTTGATTCAGCTAAAAAATAAATATTGTTCACATCAAAAATGTTTGGATTGTGCAATAGGAATTTCAATTATGAAAGGTGTTTAAAAAAAAGGGTAACTATTTAGCGTTGAAAAAATCGAAGATTTTTTTATTTTTACCACGGAGAAACAGAGGTCACGGAGGCAAAAAAATTAGCCGAAGGCTAATTTTTTTGTCAAACTCAGTGTTCTCCGTTTCTCCGTGGTAAAAAAAACTGCAAAAGTGGTAGATAGTTAAAAAAAAGTAGCAAATAGAAATACAGAGATTTTCTATTTGCTACTTTTTTATGGAATGGCATCAAGACTTCTATTCATTCGTAGATTTCAAATCAAAATGTCTTCTAAAAACATCAACTAAAGGATTGACTTCTACCATTTTTTCATATTTTTCTTTGTTGGTCAAAGGGCGATTGATGACTTGTGCAGCATTGGCTTCTGCCATTTTGCCTTGATCCAATTGAATTTCCAAACGAATATCTCTGTCATGTAATTCTTCTCTCAAAAAATC
This sequence comes from Saprospiraceae bacterium, assembly GCA_043777755.1. Taxonomy (GTDB): domain Bacteria; phylum Bacteroidota; class Bacteroidia; order Chitinophagales; family Saprospiraceae; genus CANHEE01. The sequence continues at coordinate 1,610 of JAYWHK010000139.1, read as the reverse complement.
AATCAAATCTAAGGTTTGGCGAATTGCATTTTGAGAAACGGTTGAACCTACGGTTACTAAAATGGTACTGTCTTTTCCAATTTTCAAACTCGCTTTTTCCAACGTTGTTTTCAAACTTGGCGAATCAATTGTGTTGCCATATTTTTGCCACGCTTCCAAAAGTGTTTCATCGTTGAGCCTTGAAATTTTGCCTTGTTCGGCTTGGTGTTCTTCTGCAACCGCTTTGTAAATCGCATCTAAATCCGATACAGAACTACCAATTTTTAAACTTGCTAAATTCTTAACAGGAATACTTGGCAAAGGTTGATTTTCACTTTTTGTATATTCAACACTTGGTTTTGGAGCTTCCATTTCCTTTTTTTCAACAAAAGAAGGCGTTGTTGCAGTTATTTTTGGCGTTGAAGAACTCGGTACGGAACTTACATCATTTTTTTTTTCTTGCGCAATTTGCGGTTGAGCTGCCATATCTGATGCACGATTAATATAAGTCATTTTTATCAAAGACATTTCAACGTGCAGACGTTTATTTTGCGCTTGTTTGAAGTGAATATCACATTCGTTACTAAGATTCAACGCAGTTAGAATAAACGAAATCGGTGACATTCGAGCTTGCTGACGATAGCGTTCTCTTTGATTTTCGCCAGCTTCCAAGAGTTTTAAAGTTTGTTCATCTTTGCAAACCAACAAGTTGCGCAGGTGTTCGCCCATGCCATTGATAAAAATCTCAGAATCAAAACCTTTGCGTAAAATTTCGTCGTACATCAACATCATTTTGGACACATCTTCGGTCAAAAGCGCATCAACGATTTTGAAATAATAATCGTAATCTAAAATATTTAGATTTTCAATGACATCTTTGTAGGTGATTTTTTTACCAGAAGCACTCACAATTCGGTCAAAAATAGAGAGCGCATCACGCATCGCCCCATCAGCTTTTATACCTATAGTATGTAGTGCATCTTCTTCTGCTTCAATACCTTCTTTTTCACAAATATTTCTGAGATGATGTACAGCGTCCATTGGTTGAATACGGCGAAAATCATAAATCTGACAACGGGAAAGAATCGTTGGAATGATTTTGTGTTTTTCTGTCGTCGCCAAAATAAAAATGGCGTGTGCTGGCGGTTCTTCTAATGTTTTCAAAAAAGCATTAAAGCCCGCTTGCGACAACATGTGTACCTCATCTATGATATAAACCTTGAATTTGCCTTGTTGTGGAGGAAAACGAACTTGATCCACCAAAGAACGGATATGTTCCACGCCATTATTTGACGCAGCATCGAGTTCAAAAATATTGAAAGAAGCGTTCTCATTGAACGCCTTGCAAGACGAACAAATATTGCAGGCTTCGTAATTTTCAGTACGGTACTCACAATTTAAGATTTTTGCTAAGATACGGGCGCAAGTCGTCTTTCCTACACCACGTGGACCGCAGAATAAAAAAGCATGAGCAACATGGTCGCTTTTCAACGCATTTTTCAACGTTTGCGAGATATGCTCTTGTCCAATAACACTTTCAAATTGGTCTGGACGGTATTTACGTGCTGAAACTACAAAACTCATAAATTTAGAAAAATGAAAAAATTAAGAAAATTAAAGCAATTAAATAA
>JAYWHK010000138.1:0-3607 GCA_043777755.1 Saprospiraceae bacterium | reverse complement strand
CACGGCAACAGATGCCAATGGTTGTGCTTCTACGCCTATAAGTGCCACAGTAGGTACAAGTAGTGCTATCTTGGTAACCAATACTAACGATTCTGGCTCAGGTTCTTTACGTGAAGCTATCAATTGTTCAAACGGGCATATTGGGGCAGATACCATTCTATTTAATATTTCTGGTAGTGGGCAGAAAGTGATAACGCTTGCGAGTGCTTTGCCTTCGCTTATAGATGTTGGTACGGTGATAGATGGTGGTGCTTGGTTGAATACTACTACACCTCAAATCAGACTCATGCCTTCAAATTCTAATTTCACTGGGCTAAATATTAATGCTAATGATACAAAAGTAAAGGGCTTGTATTTTGACAATATATATATCCAAAATACAGCTAGTAATGTTAAAATAGAAGACAACATTTTCAACATTCCAAACACAGCCAATAACAGTATTGGAATTTTCAATCAAGGCAATATGGCTATTCATAAAAATACTTTTTTGAATGGATTAATTGGTATTAATAACACTGGGTATATTTACTCTATTACAGATTGCAGCTTTACAGGAAATGGTAGAGCAATACAAAATACGAGTTCAACGATAAATACCATTTCAAACAATACTTTTTCCAATTGTACCACCTGGGCAATTGAGAATCAAGGCTCTATAATAGGTACAATTTCAAGTAATACTTTTTCTAATTGCAATGGAGCAATTTTAAATAGAAATTTTGCAAATCAATGCATTATAAATATTTCTAACAACAACATAAATAACTGTGTTATGGGTATTCAGCAAGACCATAGTACACAAATGGTTGTAGAAGCAAATACATTTTCAAACAATACTACAGCAATTAACTTAGGAACAGGAGGAACTCAAACTTTAATAAAAAATACCAACAAGTTTCAATGCAATGCTACTGAAATTGTCAGTCCAATTACAAAGCCTACTATTATTTCTGCATTAACAACAGGAATTAGCGGAACTTTTACCGTTGGTAGCAATCAACTAATAGAGTTGTATAAAATAACCAATTGTAATAGTAACGGTAGTCTAAGAACAATTGAGCATTTTTTAGGAATAGCTACATTAAACACTTCAAATGGCACTTGGCAATTACTGCAATCAAATTACCAAATACCAATAGCTGCCAATGACAAAATAACAGCTGTTGTTACGAATAATGCAAGTGCTAATTATAACAATGGAGGCAGTTCAGCTTTTGCTATATCCATGATAGCAGTACCTCCTTGCCCTAACACAATCGTCATGCCGACCACTACGGTTACAACTTGCGAAGGCACACAATCCCTAACGCTCACAACAGCACCTGTGACGGGTGCGCTGTATGTATGGAATAATCCCAATGGTACTGTTATTCCTAATAGCAATGCCAGCAGCATTACCCTTACAGGCACTGCAACACCTTCTATGTCAGGGCTTTACAGCGTAAGCGTTTACGATGCAGGTAATTGTTTGACACATACAGGAACAGTGAATGTTACGGTAAATCCGAAGCCAACCGTCACCACTTCTCAAAGCGGCAATACACTGACCGCTTCTGTAAGTGGCGGTACAGCACCATACAACTACTCATGGAGCAATGGCACAGCAAATACTGCCAACACAACTGCCACTGTTGCAGGTACTTACAGCGTGACCGCCACTGATGCGAATGGCTGTACTGCAAACAATAGCCTTATAAGTTGTGCTTCTAATGTTACCGTTTCACAATCAAATTTACCAAATACAACATCTTTTACTTTTGTAGCCAATCCTCCATCTGGAGCAAACTACACGTATGAATGGTTTTATTTAGGCAATTCGATAGGAACGGGTAGCAGCGTCACCTATAACTTTAACGCTTGTGGTACTTTTACAGTAGATTTGAAAGTGAATGTAGGCAATGCTTGTGCTTTGGAAACAGTATCAAAACAGATTACACTTAACAGCACCATTTCAAGTGTAAATATCACCAAAACACCAAATACAGCAGTCTGTCAAGGGACAGTAGTAACATTAGCGGCTTCTGGTATTGGTAGCGGACAAATCACTGGTTTTGCTTGGTCAAACGGAACGACAGGCAATAGCACAAGTGTAAGCAGTACGACTGCCGTTGGACCAGTGCTTTATACGGTAACAGCAACAGACAATATTGGTTGTACAAAAACAGGCTCTACGATTGTCACTTATTTAGCCAAGCCAACAGCCGTTATTGATGCTGTAAGTAATCCCTTATGTTATGGTGCAGCAACTGGCACAGCAAATGTCAGCGTAACAGGAGGAACAACACCATACACTTATACTTGGTCAAATGGGGCAACAACAGCAAGTGTTACAGGGCTTACAGCGGGTGACATGGTTCAGTTTTTCCGCACAAAAAATTCCTTTAACTTTGTGCAATTATGGACAAGAAAACAACAATACGTAAACGTCGGAAGTACGACTCAGGTTTCAAAATAGAAGCCTTAAAAATGGTTAATTCGGGGCGCAGTGTGAGCGAAGTTGCGCAAGCACTCGGCATCGGTGAGAACCTACTGTATAATTGGAAAAGTGAATCTGTTGAATCTCAACCAATTGAAAACCAACTACTTATTTCGGAAAACGAGCAACTTCGCAAACAATTAAAACATGCTGAAAATGAAAGAGATATTTTAAAAAAAGTTATCTCCATTTTAAGTCCCAAGACTTAGTTTTGGTGTACGAATTGGTGGTTATTTTACGTTCATTTTTTTGTATTGACTTGATTTGTAGCGTTTTAGAGATTTCAAAAAGTTCATTTTATGCTTGGCAGCGCAGTGAAACTTATGTTTTAAAGGAAACTAAAGAGAAAAAAGCAGCTGAGGTTAAAGAGGTTTTTACAGAACATCGCAGACGTTATGGCGCAAGGCGGATTGTAGCCGATTTACAAGAAAAAGGCTACAAAATAGGTCGTTATCAAGTGCGTTCGTTGATGAAAAAGCAAGACTTGGTGTCCATTCAGCCTAAAAGTTTTGTTCCTAAAACGACTAACTCAAAGCATAATTTGGGGCGAAGTCCTAATTTGTTGCTGGACGAAAATGGCAAACGTAAAAAGCCAATTCGACCGTTAGAAATCTTGGTCGGAGACATCACTTATATTCCGCTTCAAAATGGAGATTTTTTGTATTTAGCCACTTTTCAAGATATGTTCACACGGGTCGTTTTGGGCTGGGAGTTGATGGACACAATGCCTACTCAATTGACAATCAATGCTTTACAAAAAGCTATTGACCGTAGAAAACTATCCAAACACTTGATTATTCATACGGATGGCGGTGGTCAATATAATTCAAATCGCTTTAGGCAGTTGCTCAAAGCATACGATTTTGAGCAAAGTATGACCCGAAAAGAGAATCATTATGACAATGCGATGGGCGAAAGTTTCTTCTCTCGAAGCAAGGCGGAAATGCTCGAAGGCGGTAAATTTGGGAGTTTTGAAGATGCTTACACCGAAATTTTTGAGTACATTGAAGTCTATTACAACAAAAAGCGTAGGCATTCGAGCCTAAATAATGATTTTCCCGAACGTTTTGAAAAAAGGTATTGGGAAAATCAAAAAAATGTCGAACTTTGACCAATCAATGATTCGGC
>JAYWHK010000137.1:0-10161 GCA_043777755.1 Saprospiraceae bacterium | reverse complement strand
TTTACAGTATTTTGAAGATTTATAAAATATTTAAAATATTGAAAATCAATTATTTATAAAATATAGATTCAGATTCCCTTAGCTTAATGACATTGACCATTAGCGGGTGTAAAAGTATATTTATTATCGGAAACTAGTCCAGGAGTATTTACCAAAGTAGATAGTTTGCCTACCAGTGCGTCAGGCAAATACCTGTTTGATAGTTTATTTACGGGTACTTACAAAGTACAATTTGTGTTACCAACAGGCAGAATATTTACTAAGCCAACGACGGGATTGACCGCAACAGATAGCGATGCAGGCGTAAATGGGTTGAGTGGTGTAATTCCAATAGATGGCAGTTTAGCTTCGGGTACTATTGGACGAGATAACTTAACGATAGATGCAGGTGTACAATGTCCAAAAATTATCACTCCTAGTAGCACAATATCGTTGTGTTTAGGAAGTATAGGTTCAAACATTACAGTAAATACAGATATAAACGGAGCGAATAGTATCAAATTTGTAAAATTCACAAGCGACCAAATCGCCAGTAATGCAAGCCCAACGAGTACAGAATTGGCAGCGGTCTATGCAGGAACAAATGTATTGGCAACGGTCACGCCAACAGGTGCGAGCAATCCATACACAGCCACTTACATTTGGAACAGTGCAGATTTCGCAACGGCAGGTACTTATTATGTATATGGTATTTTGACAAATGATGCGAGTGGAGGCTGCCGCCCAGTACAAGAGATAAAAGTGGTGGTCAACGCTTTGCCAACGTTCATTTTGGAAAGTACAAGTATCACTTGTAATGGAGCAAATAATGGGACGATTACAATTAAAAATGTAGTAGGCGCATCGCCTTTCCAGTACAGTATCAATGATGGTGTTAGCTTTGATGCACCTATACCAGCAGCAACAAAAACATACAATGGTCTTACACCAACAACTTACAAGCCAGCGGTAAAAGATGCAAATGGTTGTGTGAAAAAATGTCAGTAAAAAATTAGGTAAAAATTGATTTCTCATAAAACTCCTGTTACAAAAGAGTGGCAGGAGTTGCTTTTTAGAAAATAAGATACATAAAATTAATTAAATAAATAAATAAAATAATTATCATGCGTAAAATATTAATTATCAGTATTTTATATTTATTTTTATTAAATAAAAATACTGCCCAGAGCTGTATAACGCTAACCGAACCACCCGTACTTAATGCGGGTACTGGTACAAATGCGAGTGTTTGTCAAGCCAATACAGGATTAAATACATTAAATTTAAGCAGTAACATTACAAATTAATGATACGGGAGGCACTTGGAGTTTAGCACCAACATCAGCTAATCCCAACGGTGCTTTTGATAGTAGCAACGGAACATTTAACCCAAATAGTGTTGTAAATGGGACTTATATATTTCGTTACACGGTAGGCGTTACGGGTTGTAACGATACAGAAGATGTAAGTGTATTAATAAAGACCTGTTGTCCGCCCAAAATATGTAGTCCAGTAAAAATTATGAAATTATAGAAGAGGTAAAATTGATTTCTCATAGTAAAAGTTCTGTCAAGTAATATTGGCAGGACTTTTTTATCGCTTCAAAATCAAGTTTTGAATCATGATTTTTGTAAAATCACTACAATTTTAATGTTATTACTTGTATTCAGTTACATTAAAATAGAGCCAAATCAAATGAATCAGTTGATTTAATTAAAAATAATTGAATTAATCCTTGTCACATAATAAACTCTAATTTCATGTAATATTTTAAAATATTATAAAAAAAATATCATAAAATATTGAAAATCAAATTTTTATAATAAATAATACTTAAAGTGACTTTTTTATTATTATCCGTCTAATTTAAATAATTCTATAAAAGAATTAATTTTTTAAATATTAAAATTTGTGACATAAAATATTATCAATAATATTATTTTTTAATTATGTGTTGCTGTAAAATGTTGATATTTAGTTGTTTATCCATGTAGATATAAAAAATATTTAGTTTTTTATATTTTTTTTTGTGATAAAGTTGCGGAACATTTTTTATATTCAAATAATGTTTGTATATTTGTGGCAAAATTGTTGATAACTACAACAATCTAATCTAAGTTTATTCCCCCCTTCCATTAAATCAAGTAAGACATTATGCGCGCTCCACTCGAGCCATAGTAGTGTCAATTACTCATTTATGCACAGTAAAGTGTTGAAAATCAAAGTATTACGAAAATTACAATTTGACCAATAAGTTTAAATACACAGAACTCATGAGACTTTCTACGCTTAGTCGTTTCATTTTTGCAAATAAAATCACTCTGACAATAGTAGCTCTATTGTTAGAGGTTTCGTTGTGTGTATTAAATGCTCATACTACATTAAAATGTAGTTCTTTGGAAATTGCAAAAGAAAATGCAGCAGATGTAGCGATAGGGTGGGGCGAAATGACTTTAAGAATCTTGAAAAACACACCGAAAGGATCTCCTACATACAATTCTCGTTCTTTAGGTTACATGGGCGTAGCTATGTATGAGTGTGTTGTCCATTCCTCTAATGATAAAAAATCAATGGTAGGGCAGCTAAATGGACTCAGTTCGTTGCCTCAACCAGAGGTTCGTAAAAAGTACAATTGGATATTGGTTCTTAATGCAGGACAATCTTATTTACTTAAAAAATTATATAGTCACACATCAGATAATAATAAATCAGCAATTGACTCCTTAGAAAATTATACAATTGAGAACGAAAATGTTGATGCTAAAATTGTGGAGCGTTCAACATTTTTTGGTAGGGCGATTGCAGAAGCCATTTATGAATGGTCAAAGACAGATGGGGGACACGAAGGCTCCTTACATAATTTTGACACTACATATCAGTTGCCAATTGGTAAAGGCTATTGGCAAGCACCTGCCAAAGGTCAATCTACTTTCCCATATCCATTACACCATTTTTGGGGACAGAATAGAACTTTTGCTCCTAAGAATTTAATACTCTCTGTTCCAGAAATGAAAATTACTTTTGACCATAATATAGAATCCGAATATTACAAACAGATGAATAATGTTAGAGTGAAAAATACTCAATTGACGCAAGAAGAAAAAGAGATAGCCAATTGGTGGAGCGACGACCCTTCGGAAACTTTTTCTCCACCAGGACATTCATACCATTTGGCAACGATAGCAATAAAAATCTCAAAAGCAGATTTGGTCAAAGCAAGTGAAACGTATGCAAGAGTAGGAATGTCAGTTGCTGATGCTTTTATAAATTGTTGGAAGTGTAAATATACTTACCACGCAGAAAGACCAGCCAATTTTATTTTTTTAAATATTACAACCCTTTGGGAGTTGTATTGGCCAGAGCCACCGTTTCCAGCTTTTTATTCAGGACACGCCGCACAAGGTTCAGCAATGGCAACAGTACTATCAGATATGTATGGAAATAATTTTACTTTTATAGATGACTCCCATGTAGGAAGACCTGATGACAGAGAGCGATTGGTTGCTTACAAAGAACGAACCTATCACTCTTTTTTAGAAGCAGCAAAGGAGTCAGCGATGTCAAGGTTTTATGGAGGAATACATACGCAACAAGACAACGAAGTTGGTCTAACAGAAGGCAGTAAAATTGGCAATAATATTAATTCCTTAAATTGGAATTCAAAATAAAACTTAACCCAATCAAAATAAAAGTACTCAGACTTTAAAAAGTAATATTATGAAATATACATCTACATTTTCATTACTATCAACATTAAGCAAATTTAATCCGAACGGAATTAATTCATATACTAATTCATCAACTATGAAACAAGTTTATTTATCATCTAAATTTTTGAATTTTACACTCTCTACGATAGTGTGTTTATTTTCACTAATCTCTATGTCAAACCTAAATGCGCAAAACGCACCTTTGGGTTGTGATAAATATACTATGTTAGTTGGTGACCTATTAGATGCTGGCGGTAGTACTACAGAGGTTTTTCAGTTTTCCTTTAATGGTGCGACCAGTTCTTGCAAGCTTGATGGCAACACAGGTGGAGAAGGTATGGTTATTGACCCGACCAAAAATCTTGCGTATATTGCAAGTCCAAGCGGAGCTGGAATTATCAAAATCTATGATTTTGCAACAGCTTCATATTTGCCGCCTATTCAATTTCCTGCGGGAGAAGATTTGTTAGATGTTTCTATGTCTACTGATTTTCAAAACCTCTTTGTAGCAACTTATACGGGTGTGTATAAAGTAAGTACTACAACAAATACCATTACTGCGTATTATCCAGAAACCAATATTTCAACAGCAAAGAACTTGAATATATGGGGTGTAGCTGTACAGCCTTCTACGGGTAGGGTTTTCCTAAGTACCGACTGGGTGGTTGCTCCAAGTTCTATTGTATCAATAGCTTCGAGTCTTACTGGTGCGCCAACTGTTATTGTTCCAGAGTCAGCGTTGGTAGGTTGGAAAGTGAGAGGTCTGAATTTTGATGCAAGTGGAAATCTTTGGGCGGTAATGACTAATGACGTTACAAGCAGGATTGTAAAATATAGCCCAACAGGAACTGTATTGAATACTTATAATTTCGCTACAAATGTAGATCCTTACGATTTAGCTTTTGGTCCTGATGGAAATCTTTATGTGACTACTTTTTATGGTGCTTGCGTTATTAAATTAAATGTATCCACGGGAGCTTTGTCTGATTATCTTCCTCCACAAGTTGGTACAAGAGGTAAGGCAATTGCTTTTGTATGTGGTAATTTCAAATGTCCTTGTGTTTTTCCTATTGTCAGTACATCAAATATTTCTAAGACCTCAGCAGCTTGTAGTGGCAGCACTGCCCTAAATAATGCAAGTGTTACTATCAATAATATACAGTATGCTAATGCTGCTGATATAAAAGAAGGAAGTACTTATGGTCAAACGCCCCTTTATGGAGCGGGTACGAACAGAACAAATTTTGGAACAACGCTCACTTTTAATAATTTAAAACCAAGTACTACTTATACTGTTCGTTTTTTTAATGGTTCAGACAATTGTTTTACTGATATTACATTCAATACAAATGCTATAAATTGTGTTCCATGTCAAGGCTGTACAAGTTCTCCAAATCTTTTGCCTATGGGCAATTTTGAGCAAAATACAAGTAATGGATTGAATGGTAATTCTAACATTGCTACATCAACCTTAAAATTAGGCAATAATGCAAGTCGAACAGTATTATTAACTGAAAACACGGCAAACGCTGACGATGTCACAGGTTGGTATGCTGGTCCTTCATTTTATTATGTAAAAAAAGATGGCGCAACTAACAACCCAGAAGGAGAACACTTCATTTGGTTGCCCAATAAAGATAAATGTTTGGTCTTAAATAATGGTATTGTAAATAGTCTTGACTTATGCCCAGGCAAACAATACACAATTTGTTTGAGAGCAGCGGCTTGGAAGCAAGACTTAATCAACGGAGTACCAGGTGCTATTCCGACACAAGTTCCAGCGAAATTTGCTATTGAGTTTTTTACTCGAAATAATACAAATGCAACGGTTGGTGACGTATCTTTTGATTTACCAGCAAGCACAAGTTGGGATAATCTCAATTGGCAAACAATCAATCATACTTTTACTTATGACTCTAATGACCCTATTAGTCATATTATATTTTCAAATTGGGGTAATAATAATTCTGATTCTAATGTGGGTATAACATTAGATGATGTTAAAATTTATGAAGCAACTTGTAACCAAGTTTGTTTTGGTACGCCTGTAGGGTGTAGTGACATCAAAGCCCCATCTGGACTTTGCTATGGTGGATCTACTGCTCCTATATTATTAGATGTAGCACCAAACGGGACAGGTAATTATATTTTAAAATCGGGTACAACTCCAAAATTCACTCGCTACAATAATGGTACAGCTCGCTTGCAAATGGTAGTTGTTCGTCAGAGCAATACCGCTTATGAGTACGATGTGGATATCACTATGACAGGTGAAACAACAACGGGTACGCCAAAAGTAGATCCCGATTGTCCAAGCTATCCTGCCGCCAATGCCATTTTAAAATATTATGCTACTGTCACAGGTAGTATGACTGGTCTAAATGCCGCTGCTGGGACCCATGTCAATATTACGTTAGGGAGTTTTCCTAAATTCCAAGTAGGAATAGGAGCGAGTACAAATTCTGCGGCAGATGGTGCAGCAGGTTGGTTACAAGCAAATTCCAACAATGGAAATTTTGGCACGGGTCAAATTGATATTGAATTTGATTTCAATTGTTGTAGTATAAATGGAGTAGCTGCCACACCAACTTGTGTAAGTGGTGGAAATACTGTTGCTACTGCTGACGATAGTTGGAAGTTTTCACTTACAGTTAATAAAACGGGTTCTTCGCCAGGAAGTACTTGGAAAATACTTAACCCATTGGGTGCTGTTATTAAAACAGGAACCTATGGTGTCGCTACTGACGTATTCGTTTCTGGATATTTTGGTGGTGGTCAAAATACCCAAGCAACTTTTGTTGTAAAAGACGAAGTTGATGGAGGTTGTCAGTATAATTTGGTTATCAACCAGCCTAAATGTTCTCCAGACCCTTGTCCTGCTTTCAGTGCAACTTTACCAAATGGAACAAATGCGCTTTATGACGTAAATTATAACTGTACAATTACTCAGTTATTGGTTTGCTTTAAAGTAAGAGGCACAAATGGTCGCCCTTGGACTGTAAGTATTAAAAGAACTAATGATCCAGCTGACCATGGCTATGTTATTAAGTCTGGTACTGGTGACCAAACAGTTCAAATTTGTGGCAATCCAATCAGAGGAGCTGATCTTACTCAAATTAAGACCTATGATCCTAACAATCTTACAGTTTGGATGATGTTAGATGGCATAGATGATTGCGTTACTGATGTAACTATTCCTTATGTATGTCCTTATTGTGATTTAAAAACTATCCCTACTGCGAATACTCCTTGTCAAGGTAGCTCATTAGATTTAAAAGCAAATGCTACTATTAATAGTGGTGCTACGATTATATCTTATGCTTGGTCTGGGACTAATGCCTATACTGCAAGTATTGCTAACCCTATTATTGCAAATGCACAACCAAATCAAAGTGGTTCATATACGGTCACTATTACAGATAGTAATGGTTGTAAAGCAACAGGTACAGTCAATGCAACAGTAAAACCTAATCCAGTTGCAACTATCAATACAAACCCTGCAAGTACAAATCCTGTTTGTGCCAACACTGCCATTGCTTTCACAGCAACAGATGCAGGAATTGGAGCAACTTATGCTTGGGAATTTGGTGCAGGTGCATCTGTTGCAACAGCATTCGGTGTTGGTCCGCACAATGTAACTTACAATACTTGTGCAAGTAGAGATGTAAAATTGACTGTTACATTAAATGCTTGTATTTCTATAACAACTAAAACGGTCAATACAACAGAAGCCACGCCACCAGTATTGGTAGGTGTTCCTCCAAATACTTTGGCGGAGTGTAGCAATATTCCAGCTGTTCCTACGAATATCACAGCAACAGACAATTGTCCAAATCCGACAGTTACTTATGTAGGAGAAACTTCTACAAAAGGTACAGATGTAAATGCTTGTACAAATAACCAATATTTACTTACCCGTACTTGGAAAGCAACTGATTTTTGTGGTAACACGGCAACAAAATCTTATACTATAGATATAAAAGATACTACTAAGCCAGTTTTTGCTAACGTTCCAACTGATAAAACAGTAGAGTGTAGTAACATTACTCCTTCAATACCTCCAACAGCGACTGACCTTTGTGACAATAGCGTAACGATTGTTACAAAACCAGACGTGAGAGTGAATGGAGATTGTGATGATAGATATACTATAAAAAGAGAATGGACTGCAACAGATAATTGTAGCAATGTGACTACAGCTACACAATTGGTAACTGTTCAAGACACACAAGCTCCTACGTTCACAACTGTTCCTCCTGCGGCAACAGTTAATTGTGAAAATCCTCCAACACCAGGAACACCTACGGCTACTGATTTATGTGATGCGCAAGTAGCAATAGCTTTAACAAATACTGTTTCTACTAAAACAAACTTAACAGGAAATTGTACAGACAATAGCTACACCGTAACTTACACTTGGACAGCAACAGACAATTGTGGCAATACAAAAACTGCAAGTCAAATAGTAACTGTTCAAGATGTTACTAAACCAGTTTTGGTAAATTGTCCAGTAAATATCAATGTAACAACAGCACAAGTAGTACCGTCAGTTCCTCCAACTGCAACGGATAATTGTGACAATGCGGTTTCTATTGTTCCTACGGAAGTTTCAAACCCATTAGGTTGTCAATATACAATTACTCGTACTTGGACTGCAAGTGATAATTGTAACAATACTTCTGTCTGTACACAAGTAATAACAGTCAATGCAAATCTTACTTGTACAGCGGCAGTTACTTCTAAATACTTCCCAGCAGGTGCAAACTATGTAGCAACTGACAAAGGAAATGATATTTCTACTTATAATGGTACTGACGGAAAAGCAAGTGTAACAGGTACAGGTGGTACATTACCTTATACTTATAAATGGTCAAATAGCCAAACTACTCAAGAAGCAACTGGTTTAGTAGCAGGGACTTATACAGTAACTGTTACTGATAAATTCGGTTGTACTACTTCTTGTACAGTGACTTTAAAAGCTCCTGCAAAATTAGGTGACAAAATTTTTGAAGATAAAAATGGCAATGGCGTACAAGATTCAGGAGAACCAGGTATCGCAGGTGTAACTGTAATTATTACAGGAACAGACGAAAATGGAAAATCTGTAACAATTACATTGGTAACAGATGCCAACGGTATGTATATGATTGATGGTTTAGTACCAGGCACTTACAAAATTACTGTTACAAAACCAGCTGGTCAAGAATTTACTTATCCAAACCAAATTGGTGGTGCAAATGGAGGAACTGAAGCAACAGATAGTGATATTGACCCTGCAACAGGAATGTCAAATACAGTTATTTTAACAAATGGTCAAAATTATCCAGATTTAGATGGTGGTTTGTACAGACCAGCTTCATTAGGTGACTTTGTTTGGGACGATAAAAATGCAAATGGCGTACAAGATCCATTAGAGCCAGGTATTTCAGGTGTATTGGTAACATTGACAGGAACAACAGGCAATGGTACAGCTGTAACTTTAACAGCAACAACAGATGCAAATGGTAAATATTTATTCCCTAATTTACGTCCAGGTTCTTACAAAGTTACTTTTGGTACACCAGCAACTTACAAACCTACTTATAAAGATTTAGGTGGAAATGATGCAACTGATTCAGATGCTGACCCAGCTACTGGTATGACGGGTAACTACCCATTAATTTCTGGCGACAATAATTTAACAGTAGATGCAGGTTTCTATAAACCAGCAAGTTTAGGTGATTTTGTTTGGAATGACACTGATGGTGATGGCGTACAAGACGCAGGCGAGCCAGGTATTCCAGGTGTTTTAGTAACACTAACAGGCGTAACGGGTAATAATACACCCGTAACTTTAACAGCAACTACAGACGCAAATGGTAAATATACATTCAATGATTTAATACCAGGTACTTACAAAGTAACCTTCACAAAACCAGCAGGTTTTGGTGCTTCTCCAAAAGATTTGGGCGGAAATGATACGGCAGATTCTGATGCTGACCCAGTAAGTGGCATGACAGGAAACTATACTTTGGTTTCTGGTGAAAATAATCCAACAGTTGATGCTGGTTTTTACGGCTTGGCTTCAATTGGTAATTATGTATGGGAAGATAAAAATGCTAATGGCGTACAAGATGGCGGTGAAACTCCAATTGCAGGTGTTTTAGTAACATTAACAGGAACAACAGGTAGTGGAACGCCAATTACTTTAACAAAAACAACTGATGCAAATGGCTTGTATTTATTTGACAATTTACAGCCTGGTACATATAAATTAACATTTGCAACACCAACAGGAGGCTTCAAACCAACGTATGCTAATCAAGGTACAAATGACGGAGTTGATTCAGATGCAAGTGTAACAACAGGAGAAACAGTTGATGAAATTTTAACTTCAGGTGAAAACAACTTAACGTATGACGCAGGATTTTACAAGCCAGCAAGTTTAGGAGATTTTGTATTTGAAGATAAGAATGGCAATGGTATTCAAGAT
>JAYWHK010000136.1:0-27355 GCA_043777755.1 Saprospiraceae bacterium | reverse complement strand
ATATGGCTTATGTTGTGAAAATTCCCTTACCAAAATTTCCACCATTGTTTTTTATCGTCACTTACAGGATTTTCATTTTGTAAAAATGGAGCTTCGAGCAATTGTTGTTTTTCTATTTTTGTTGGAAAACGACGTTGCGCTTTTGGCATTTTATCACCCCATTTTTCTAAAATTCGAGTAACTTTTGCCTTGTATTTTTCTCCTTTTTCAGCGTCCACCATACTGATGTAATTGGCATAACCGAGTAAAGATGCTCGTAAATTCTTGCTGCTGCCCCATGACTTTCCTTCTGGCCCTTCGTGTTCAATTTGGTGTAAAAGCGCACGAAAACGTCGAATCTTTTGTCTGTCCAAACTTGCTTTTTCATTCACGACAATGCCCGTAACTTCTTTTTTAGAGCCTTTACGCATTATTTTTGTTTTGTCGGGATGTATGATAAAACCTTCACTGTCAATTATTTGCAAAACAAATTTTTGTAAAGCATTGATTGATTTTGCATTTTCAGACGTAGTGGAAAAAGTCAAATCATCAGCATAACGGGTATAAGTAAAACCAAATTTTTTAGCCAAACCTTCCAATCGACAATCCATTTTGTAACACAAAATATTGGTAATCGCTGGACTTGTTGGTGCGCCTTGAGGCAAAAAACGCTCTCCAGAACCAACATACCATTTTTCATCATCCAACATGACTTCATCTACGTCCGCTTCTGTACACAACAACGCCAAAATCGTAGCAATTGCTTCGGAATAACCCAATTTCTGAAAAACGCCTTTGACTCTTGGCATCGTAATGGTCGGAAAAAAGTTTTTCAAATCCATATTGATAACCAAGTCAGCCGCAATATGCGGTGTCGCATTGCTCACAATGGAGCGTTCTGTTACAAAACCATGTGCAGCATTGTGTAAGGTGACTTTTTGCAAGATCTGATCCAACACCCAATATTGCGCTGTTTTCAAACGGCGCATTGGCGCAGAAATTTGACGCTCTCCACCTGTTTTTTTAGGCAAAGAAAAACGAACATAATGGTTCACTTTCGATACTTGGCGTGAAAAACTCAAAAAACGCAACTCTCCTACTTCAACATTCATTGCTTTTGCCAAATCGGCTGCATTTTCAAAAGCTGGAAGATTATTTTTTTCTAATTTTTCTACGTTGTTGTTTTCATGGTTTAGACCGCCCGACACACCTTCTCCGAGGTAAATAATTTTGCTTGTTTTTTCAACTTTCCACTTTTCAGCTTTGTCTTTTCTGGCTTGAATACGTTTTTGTTTGTTTTCAGCTTGCTTCTTTTTGCTTTCCGCCATGCGTTCTTTCCGCAGTTGCTTAAGCAATTTTTCACGGTCTTCAACACGTCGTTTTTCTGTTACGAGTGCATTTAGTTCTCGATGTAACTCACCTTCTCTTTTGATAAATTGCTCAGGAACAGATGGTTGTGAATCATCTTTTTTCCAAAACCCAAGCCGTTTCATATCTTGGATAATAAATTCATCTTTTGACGTTTCCCGAATCAGGTCATACAATTGCTGACGGTCGGCAGGACGAGTGCCTTCTGGAAGATTGCTTTGTGTTGCCATGTTTTTTTATTTTTATTAAAAAATCAGTACATTACCTTCGTACACGCAAAGGATAGGATGACTCAACTCGAAGCGAAAGGGAGTACCATTGCTGAATTGAATACCTGTATTCTCACTGCAATCAGCAATGGTACTCCCTTTCGCCCAAGTCAAGAGGTAGCCTATGATGATTGTATAAAGCAATGAGCAAAGAATGACGAAACATCATTCGGATTGCAAGGTTTTGTACTGATTTTTATGATTTATTAGTCTTTTGGGAGTTAAGAGGACTAAAAAAATAACTGAATGACTGAATATAAACAACGAACTAAGACTATTTTTTCCTTCGTAGAACCATAGGATAGGATTATTCAACTCGAAACCGATAAGGTATTATGGTGAATAAAACATCTTGATGTCATACCGTTTATTAACCATAATACCTTATCGGTAATAGTCAAGAATAAACTTATGACGTAATGCTAAGTTTGAAACACGAATGACGAAACATCATTCAGATTGCAAGGAAAAAATCGTTTTTGGGAGATGTCCAACTTAGCGTATTTTTTTTTAACACTAATTTTCTCTAATTTTACGGATTACACCAATCGTGATTTTAAAAATTAAATCTAATTTCACTAATTTAATTAAAACGAAGTTTTAATTTTGTAGGTGACAATTTATTACCAGATTTTAGTGATTAGTACATTCAAGCCAGTATAATTGACTGATTACCAACTGTTTGCAATTATTAATTATTCATTAATAATTTATTCATTATTAATTGGCGTCGCTTGACCAAGCACAAAAAGTCAAATCTACGATTTCATCTTTTTCTGATTTGTCCACTAAAATAGCAATTTTTCGACCAGAGTTGTTGCCTGTAAATTGATGGGCGGTTTGTCCACAAAAACAACCGTTGCAACGTCCTGCGCTGTACGAGAGGTTTGTGTCACCAGCATTTTTGAAATTGCTGTATTCTTTTTGAAGGTTGTCTAAAAGACGGTATTTATCAACAATTAAATCCTCGTCGAGTTCTTGCTCTACGTTGATAATGTCTTGATTTTGAATCAGTTGCAAAAGTACTGATTCAGGAATTGGGGCGGTTGTTGTGACAACAGACGTTTCCAAATCCATTTCTTTTTGAATGGTGGTGTTCATTTTTTACGATTTTGTGCAACCAAAAATGGCTGCGATTTGGCATTAGTACAGATTTTTTTACTTTTTAATTAATTTTCTAACTTCTTCGTACACGCAAAGGATAGGATTGTTCAACTCGAAACCACTACACGTAGTAGTTAGATAAAACATCCTGATGTCATACCGTTTATCTAAACTACTACGTGTAGTGGTAATAGTCAAGAATGAGCTTATGACGTAATGCTAAGTTTAAAACACGAATGACGAAACATCATTCAGATTGCAAGAAGTTGATTCCATGTTCTAAAACAACAATGGAATATAGAAAATTTATTGATAAAAAACAAGCGTTTAACACGCTTTCCTTATCTCTTATTTACAATACAAAGATACAACTATTTTTTAAATAAAACAAATTTTTTGATACTTTTTTTCAAAAAATTTAATTTTTTTAATTAATATTCAATAAAAAATAATTTCATAAAATACTGATTATCAATATATTGTATTTATAATTTTTAATTATTAATTTTTAATTAATCTTACATCCATTTCGACCACCAGTTTTGTTTGTTGTGCTGAATCCTAGCAGCCAAAATATGTTCGCAAGGACCTTTATACAATTTGTTTTGGTAAAAATAGCTGCAAGTACAATGCCCATCAACGATGCGCTCGTCTTTGTCAATCGTCACGGTTGGCGTATATTTTCCAGCATGATTCATCTTTCCACTGATGCGAATTGCGCCATCAACCAATTGTTCGCTGCTGATAGAAACCTTATTGGCATTGACCAATTCATGTGCTGTGGCTTCTCGAGGATTGTCAAAACGCAACTGCTCCATTGGCAACGGCTCTTGGCTCAATTCTCGAACACGATACACTTTTTTATTCAAATCATACATCACTCGACCCGCTTGCGTGTAGGTTGCGAGTGCGCCTTCAACACTTTTTTTATCCAAATTTAACTTTTGAGATAAGTCCGTTGCATTTCCAAACCAATTTTCTTTTAATCCATTGAAAATCAGGTTTTTAGTAAAACTATCCGTGTCTGTTCTTGGTGCCATAAGGTCAAAATTTCCTGCTCTTGACCAATCGTTTGCCGTCCAACCCGAAAGCCCTAAAGTAAAACTCATGTGTCCCATATCGGCAATAAAAAACGAAGGTAATCCGCTGCCCAAAAGGTGTACTGAAAAACGATTCGTTACTGAAATCAAGCGTTCCAAAATCAGCAAGCGCCGTCTGCCCCAAATTCTAATTTCCTGAGCATCTTTTCCATTGTAAATTGACCGTGAACACTTTACTCGATGATTCCATGGGTCAAACAAAATTTCGACTGGTTTTCCTGGCGTCAAAATGAAACGAATGGAACGAGGTCCAACTTGTTCTTTTTGTCTGCGCAAAATATGGCAAATGTTGTGAACATCCATCGGGTGCAAATCGAAACTTGTCATTGGAAGCGTCATTGCCGAACTCACTTGCAAAAAACCTCTAACCCAACTGTCTGGCAAATCAATTTTGAGTTCTGTAAAGTTTTCTTCATTGGTGGTTTTGACTTGAAAACCACTCGGATCAACCACAAAACTGGTGTCTTTGTAATCTCGTATTTTTTGAAATTCATTGTACAAAGCCGCAGAATAATCAATATTGGTTGTTCCGCAAGCGAAGTTTTCGATTTTTTTGAATACCTCATAACTGCAACCCAATCTGCCGTAAGTAGATTCATCTTGGCTAAAACACTCGAAAAAAATCTCATCGGGATGAACTGTAATGACGGGGTCTAACACAAACCAAAAATCTTTTTCTTTTTCGTACAAATAATCGTAGTATTTTTTTCTTGATTTGTAAAAAGGTGCCATGATTTCATTGCGATTTTTTGAAATTTCATTCAGCTCATTTCTGATGCCTTTGATTTGAGCTTCCAAATTTTCGCCATAACCCGACGATAAAAATTCGCCCAACAAGGTCATTTCATTTTGTTCTGCCCAAGCCTTGTAATCGCTTTTGTCTTTTGCTTTGAAACGCAAATCCGAAACAACAACATGGTGCAAAGCGGACATTGCTTCTCGAAAAGAAATATTTTTGCCCAAAACGCCATTGAAAAAAGTTGGGTCACGGGAAACATCAGGCGCAAATGACATATCTGTACGGTTTCCAGTTCCAGAAACTGCCGTACTTCCGTGGAATTTATAGTTGAATTGCATCTTTTTATTATTTTGGTTGGTAATACGAATATTGGGTTAGATAATCAATAACAATAGAAAAGTAATGAAAATCCGCAGCACTTTGTCATCTTCAACCGTTAAGGTTGAAGAACTCGATTTAGGTTCTCTCTAAGATTATACTCTTTTTGCATACGTTTAGTCCGAGTTCTTTTCGCTATCGCTCAAAGATGACAAAGTGCAGGAGGTTTTCTAAAAAATCTACTTTTACTAAAAAATTAGTACAGCAATATTTCTGATAAGAATACTTTTTTAACCCAGCATTCGCATCGGTAATTCAATGCTTGGAAATTTCATTTTCATGTCCCGCATAATGGCGATACACGATGCTTTGTCGGCAACTGCCATGGTGACGGATTGTCTTGCCATGATTTTGGCGACCATCGTGGCGATGTCTTCGTTTTTTAACGCTTCATTTTTCAAAAAAGAAAAAATACGTTTTTTGGCAACACCAGATTTGTTCACTTGCGACAAAACAGTAATAAAATACGGCTCTAAATGTTGAATATTTTCCGACTTGTCGGTGGCAAATTCTTCCAAATAAAAAGTCGTGAAATTCTGTACGGTTTGTGAAGGATGTTGGCTCAATTGCATCAAATAACGCTCGCCATCTTCTTTTCGGAAATACTTGACAATCAGTTCTTTACCAAATTTTTGAATGTCATCTTTGGTACTGTCGCAAACACTCACAATCAACTCAGGTGTCCAATGATTTTCATTAAAATATTTCCTAAAATACTCTATTGCAAAAGCCCTTGTATCGTCCCATTTTGAATCCAGAAGTTTGAGTGCATCAACACTTTCGTTTCTCATTCGCATCACATTTTTTTCAAAAACTTGTTGCGCATAAATGCGAATATCGAGCATTTCGTGCGAAGCCAAACGGATAATTTGTTTTACACTCAACTGATTTTTTTCAGAAAAAAGATTTAAAACAAACAATCCCAAACGTTGTGGAACGGCACGTCCGCCATGAATCAAACTCAGAACTGTTTCATTTTCAATGTTTTGCAAATTATTTTTCAAAGAAAGTGTGAATAATTCGTACAAATCAGCGTGCAAACCTTCGTGTGTTTCTTTTCGTTGAAAATAAGGCAACAATTCGTTGGTCAGTTTTTCGCCAAAATCTTGATTTTTTTCACTCAAATTTTTCACCATATCTTGTACCGCAACACGAATTTCGGAATGTGGCGAAACACAAAACGCTGCAATAATTTCGTAACTTTTCAGCAATATTTCCTCAGGTAATCGTCCAAATAATCGGACACCGACCTGTCGTACTTGCACTGTTGGCGATTGTATCAATTGAGCGATTATTCCTTGTGGCAAATCGCTTGCTGGAATTTTGTGATGCAGCAAAATCAATGCGCCAAGCGTCTGTACATTGGGATTGTCGTGTTTCAATAATTCTTCAGGAACGCCCAATTCAATGTACGAAAGATGGTTCATAAAGTGGTTGCTCAGAATCTGAACGGCACTTTCTGCTTTTTTCCTGTCTATTTCTGTATTTTTTAACGCTAAAATATTCAATAACGTTTTGCTAATCAATGTTTTAGCAATTTTTTCATCAGAAGCGTATTCACTCAAAATTGGTCGAGTCCATTCCAAAATATCCTGATGAGGCAACATTATCAAATCAGCAAAAATCAATGTTTCCTTTATGAAAAAGGCTTTTTGTTCCAAAATCCATTCTTTTGCCAAATCTCGAGCGTCTTGCAGAAGATGATTCGCCAAAGCCAATATCAATTCCAAGTTCGGTTTTGTTGGGTCGTACAATTGTCGAGCAAATTCCAAGCCGAGCGTTGTTGTGGAAGCGTAAGGTTTTTCCAAAACTTGTAGTAAAATCGCCAAATCAATCCATTTTGCCAAATCAGTTCTACTTTTGAGTGCTTTCAGAGCAAAATTCTGAACTGGCTCACAATTACTTTTTGTCACCAAATTAATCAGAACGCTTGGATTTTTGTCCCAAAGTGCCGAAAATGCTTCTTCTCTTTCCATTGGCGCAGGTTGTCCTGGCTTATAATTTTCTTTGCATTGCCATTCTTTTGCATTTTTTTTCAAAAAATATCGTGGACTATTTCCGTACAATATATGATTGAAAATCAAGTATTTAGAAAAAATATCGTGGTCTTTTGAAGTAGTCGTATAATCGTAATTTCTTGTTTCAGAGTTCCAGTGGTAATTTGTTTTTGAAACATTTCGGGCTTCTGTGCGGTCTTTATCGCTGTAATTGAGCAAAAGCGAAGCCGCAAAATGCACATAAGCAGAATCTCCATCGCTACCCAAAGTTTTCATCGTCCGCCAAGCTCGACGACCCAAATAGGCTTGTGTGGCTTCTGAAAATGCCAACTGACTGTCTTCTTTTTTGATTTCTGTCAAAGGATTTTGGAAATAATTTGACAAGTTCTGCACATAGATTCCGTACTCTTTGCTATAACGATTGAAGCGGAAAAAAGCCGATGCGCTTTCCATTTTTTTAGTTAAAATAGCAAAAACTGTCGCATCATCTCTAAATTCAGCCATTTTGTAAATATGTCGCAAATGGCGGAATCCGTTGGGTTCGATTTTTACGTCATGTAAAAAATCAAGAACAACGGTATGTGCATGAGGAAAATCTTGACACAACAAATAAAGGCTTTCTAAATGTTGGTATGCTTTTTCCTCTAAAATTTCGTTCAATAAAACAGCCCGAAGACCAACAGTATTTCCTTCTTGCAATTCTGTTTGTGTTGGAAGTGGAAGTGATTTTAAAACATTGTTAATCAATAACTTACGCTTAGATTCGTCTTTCTCTAATTGCAACAAAGCCGTCAAAGCCATTCGTTTTACTTTTTCGCTCGAAGCCGCTGCCGCAAGAACTTGCTCCAAAGTTGGAATCGCCACAGCATCGCCACAGCGACCCAATGCCCAACAAACGCAGTAATGTTGCATCGCATCTCCTTTTGCAATCAAAGGCAATAGCAAAGCCGCTGCATCTTGAATGCGTAGTTCTCCGACACGCCATACAATACGGGTCAGCGACCAACGCTCGCTGAGTTTTGTAGGCGTAGGCGACAAGGCATCACGAAGGCAATCCAAAACATATTCGGATTTGCTTTTTGTGTTTTTAATATTGGAAAATGAAATGCTCGAAACAGCAGGAACAGCCGAATTTTGATGTACAAAATGACTTGTTTTTTGATAGCCACCTTTTTGCTTTTCGGCAATCAGGGCGTTCAAAATTTTTCGAGCTTCGTCGAGTGAAACGCCAGCCGCTGTTTTTGTGCCATTTTTTAGGACAGCACCACGACGACCATAACGAAAATTCACAATGTGAAGGTTGGTGACGACTTCGCACAAGTCAATTTCATAGACTTTATCGTGCTTCCCGTCGTGACACCAAAGGGAGATTTGTTCTAAAAGTTTCATTGACAACTCGTTTTATCTATTTTACACAATCTAAGCGAACTTCTAATTCAAACTAACTTGAAGTAAAAACTGCCTTTTTTTCTAATTTTAACGTCTTAATTTCTAATTTACTCGATTTTTTTCTTTACGCTCTCTGCCAATTTCGTCCGTTTATTTTTGCGGACACTTTCTCTTTATTTCTTTTTTGATAGTACAAAGATACAAACTATTTTTGGATTTGTCAAGTATTTTTAACTTTTTTTTTAAAATTTTTTTTATTTTTATAACAAAAAAAGTTAAATTAATTGTTTTTTATTTTATAAAAAATTGATAAAGAAATGGTTACGCCACAGCATAAGCTGTATATTTTCGATGGTACTCAGGAAAATAAGCCAACACAATTTCTTTTTTAGAAATACCTTTTTCTTCCAAAAAAGAAGCGAGTCCGTCTTCGGTGTTGTCTTCTTGAATCCAAATTTTTTCGCCTATCAAATCCGCTTGAAAAATAACATAAAATATACGTTCATCTCCTTCCCAGCCTACGGCAACGAGTTGATAGTGGTGATTTTTTTCATCTGTAATGATTTGATAATCCACAGATGAAAAGTTAGAACCTTTTAGATAAGTCTTATACTCAGTAAAAACATTTAATACTAAGTTTTTATTTATATTTATTCTATCCATGCTTCTATTGTTATATTTTCAGTGTTATAAAGGATAATTTTCATATTCATATCAGTAATTACTTCATTTACCCAATCATATTTTATAAGTTTTTTATGAATAAATGAGGGCATTGCAACATAAAGGATTCTTTCTGGATCATTTTTACTAATAATTTTGTTGTAAGTAAAAAATTGTCCTGATGCTTTCAGAAATTCGTGCAGTATAGAAATATGAGTGAAACTCTTAACTTCTACTGCAATTTTAGCGATTTGTTTTTCCGCTAAAATAATTTTTTCCGCACCAATATCTGTACTTAAACCTCCTTCTTTACGGCTGTGTAGAGGAAAAGGATCATGTGTAATAGTCCAGTTATCTTTAACCAACGCTTTTTTAACTATGTCGTGAAATAAATCCCTTGCCATATTTTTTATACAAAGATAATATTTTTTATTTTTATAACAAAATTAAAATTAAAAAAGCTGTTGCAAATACAAACTTTCGTACACTAAGTAAAAGTTTAGAATCAACTCAATTAGGTATTTTAAAACGAATTTGCAATAAGAGTAATCATCAGTAATAATAATAAATTCGCCAATATAAAAAAGGCTAAAAAATAGCCTTTCCCTTGAAAAGACCCTTTATAGGATATTACTTCGATTAAGCCCCAAATTGAACTTGTTGTAAATAGAATCATACTCAAATAAGGTGAAAGAAAAAGAATCAAACAAGAAAGAATACAAACTCCTAATAGTATTGAAAGGTGATTTTGCTTGATTTTATCTTCTTTTTGTTTTCGTTTCAAAGCTGCAATTTCTTTTTCTTCTTGAAATTCTTTTACTTCGCCATCGTATGTTTTGATGTTGTCGATTTTTTCTTGCAAAACAAAATAAGAAGTCGTGTCAGCCAAGTTGTCACACTTTTTGAAATAGACTTTTTCTTGTGTTTTTTTTGTGATTTTGGCGATGATTTTACTGCCACTTTTCAGGTTTATTTCTACACAAGTGTCTGATAATGTGCTTGGTAGTGTTGCTAATGCAATTGCTTTTGACTGTAAGCTAAACAGTAAAAAACTGAATAAAAAGATAAAATTAAGTGAATAGAATTTTTGATTCATAGCGTTTTTTTTTTGAAAAATGTGAATAATATTTTTTGCTTTTTATATATGTTAAATAATTTTAAACGTTTTCTTATTTTAAAATAATGAAGCTAAACCGATTAATAAAACTATAAGAATAAATAAAATAATCAATGCTGTTATTCCTCCTCCTATACCCAATAAAGTAAGCGCTATAGCCTTTCCTTCAAATGCTCCTTTGTAAGTCATGGCTTCAATAAAGCCCCATATTGCACTTGCTCCAAATATTGCTCCTAATAGCAAACTAGGACCTGATACACTAAGAACAATCCAATATAATAATAACGCAATAAGATTTATAGTGAATAAAATCCAAATTTTATTTAATTTTGATTTCTTTGCTTTGTCATTTTCTTCTTTTATTTTTTCTTTATTGGAAGTAATGTTTTTTGAATGAGTGGATAGTCCTTTGATGTTGTCGATTTTTTCTTGCAACACAAAATAAGAGGTCGTATCAGCCAAGTTGTCGCACTTTTTGAAATAGACTTTTCCTTCTGTTTTTTTAGTGATTTTGGCGATGATTTTACTACCACTTTTGAGGTTTATTTCTACACAAGTGTCTGATAATGTGCTTGGTAGTGTTGCTAATGCAATTGCTTTTGACTCGTAGCTAAATAAGATTAGCAAGATGAATAATAAGAGTTTTTGAATTTTCATAGTTGATTTGCAATTTAGTTGATAAGTGACTTACATTTAACTAATTTTTTATACAAAGATAATGTTTTTTATTTTTATAACAAAATAAAATTAAAAAAGCTGTTGCAATTACTCGCAACAGCTTTTTATTTTATAAAAACGACTTTATTATGGTCTTTTCTTCACTTCTTCTTTTTTCTTACGACGAGTTTTGAACATTTCCACTACGTCTTTGTCTTTTAAGAAACCTTGATCAACGAAAGTTCCAGCAACAAAACGCTTGATTTCTTGGTAATCTTTACCACGTTTGTCTGTGAACTGTG
The DNA here is from genome assembly GCA_043777755.1 of Saprospiraceae bacterium. Classification (GTDB taxonomy): domain Bacteria; phylum Bacteroidota; class Bacteroidia; order Chitinophagales; family Saprospiraceae; genus CANHEE01. The sequence continues at coordinate 16,293 of JAYWHK010000136.1, read as the reverse complement.
TCAAAGATTTGTTCACATAAGCCAAAGATAAATCTTCGATGTTTTGATTGAACAATTGATTGCCAAACAGACTCATGTAGGTACTCATCGTTTTGTTCAACTCAAAATATGCATGGTAGTTGCGTGCAGTATATTCTGACATCGCCACTTTCATATTGTTAAAAACCTTGCGGCGAACACATTGGTTTTGTACAGAAAGTCCTTCATGGTTGTTGTGATAGACTCTCACTGCATCAATTGCCGATTCACTGTCAAAACCATTGCTGTCAATTTCTTGCATCAAGGCATAATAAGTAGTCAATTCGTCGTTGGTAGAATCGTCTAAAATAGTACTGATTCGGTTGTCACATTCTGCATTAACATCCACATCTGAGTGTAACAATTCCAACAATAGCTGAAAATATGTTTCGTTGAATTTTTTGTCTTCTGTCCGTTGCGCATTGAAAATAGCGTGTAAAGTTTCCTTGCTATCGCCTTCCACATCAAAGAAATTGCCATACCAAGCCAACATTTCGCTGTGTTCCAAATGGTTCAAAAAATCAGGATTGCTAATGTACTCATCTAATTGTTGTACAAAACTGCTGTTGTCCAAGTTGCGAGAAACACGGGCATACATGAAATCTTTTACCGCAGGATAATATACTTTCAACTCAGAGAACTGCGTTGGGAAATCTGTTGTAAAATAAGTTTCGCCTTTGAATTGTTTTTTATAACGCTCCCAAGCCTCACGGCGGTCTTTTTCAAAACGGTAACGGTCAATTTTATTGTTTTGCAAATAATAACGGAAACGTTTGTTGCCATAATTATTGATTAAGTTCGTAATCCAAATATCAGAACTCAACATGAAGCCAATCTGAACAGTTTGTCCTATCCGTTTTTTCAACCATTCAAAGTTCGGAGATGTCAAAATAGCATCTAAAACTGCCTTAAAGTGTTCTTGCTGACGAGAATATTTGCAATCTAAATTGGAAACATCACCACGTAAAACGCTGTAAGCCAGCACCTTAGGCAAATACAAGCCTTCAAAAGCTGGGTCGAGCAAAATTTGCTCAAACGAAATCAACTGTAAAGGATCATTTTTAGAAACCTGTAAGTGAAGGTCGCCAATATAAGGCTCATACATCGAAGATAAGATGCGATAATCTTCTTCTTCTTCTGTGTCTTGGTAGTGCGCTAATTGCTCAGATTCTTGAATTGAACCAGCAATCGCCTCCAATTGTTCTACATATTCTTGTGCTAAAGGTAACATCGAGTATAAATTTAAATTTTTTAAGAATAACCTATTTTAATAAGAAACCTGATAATGCGACAAACGACATTATCAGGTTTTTTATCCGCCATGCGGATTTGATGCTGCAAATATACAAGGTTTTTTTTGATAAAAAAAATATTTTTTAGAATTTTAGTAAAACATTTTACTTATTTCCACAAAAATTACGGCGAAATCTTTATAAACTATAAAATACCCAAAGGATTTTCTTTTCTTTGTCGTCTAATCTTTTTTGTATCAAAATCACGGTTTGAATTTCGACGAAATCTATCACGCTCATAAAAATTTGGTCTTTAATTTGGCGTTGCAATACGTTCAAAACCAAGAAGATGCACAAGAAATTACACAAGATGTATTTTTTGCGATACACTACTCTATGCGTGATTTTAAGGAAAAATCAAGCGTTTCAACATGGATTTATAGAATAACAATCAATAAATCGTTGGATTTTTTGAAGGCAAAAAAACGTAAAAAACGTTTTGCCTTTTTGACATCGCTTTTTTATCGCGATAGCACCGAAATCAAATACGATAGCGCAACGTTTGATCACCCTGGCGTACAATTGGAGCAGAAAGAAGCGATTGCAGCAATTTTTAAGTACATCAACGAATTGCCTGATGCTCAGAAAACAGCATTGATTTTGACAAAAATTGAGCAAAAACCACAAGCCGAAGTTGCCGAAATCATGGAATTAAGCCTAAAAGCAGTCGAAGGTTTGTTGCAACGTGCGAAAAATAATCTTGAAAAAAAATTAAAATAGTATGAACGATAAATTAGACGTTTTATCAAAAATAAAACCCGTAGAAGCTCCGCCGTTTCTATTGACACGTATCACACAACGGATTGAAAATGAGCGTATTAGTAGGTTTTCGCTACGAATAAGTTGGGCGTTGGGCATTTCTATGTTTTTAATTTTTAGTTTGAATGTTGCTATTTTATTTCAAAATCAAACAAAAAAAACATCAAATCTTGCTCAAACAATGCAACTGTTACCACAAAATGATTTTTATAAATGAATAAAGTAAAATTTTTAAGTATCGTTTCTGCCATATTGCTAATGTCCAATTTGGCGATGATTGGCTTTGTTTTGCTACGCAAACCTCCTCGAAAAGAAGAAGGTCCAAGAAATATTGTTATCGAAAAACTGCATTTTGATGACAAGCAAATTGTGGCGTATGATAGCCTCATCGTTGCGCATCGCAAAGTGATTAAAAGTAAAAATCAAGAAATTTTACAGCTAAAAAAAGAACTTTACAATACCTTAAATCAACCATTTTCGACTTCGCAAAAAGATAGCTTATTGCTCAAAATTAGTATAGTGCAAAGTACAATTGAACAAACACATTATGCTCATTTTCAAGACTTAAAAAGCTTATGCAACCAAAATCAACAACAAAATTTTGAGAATTTTACAAAGGAATTGACAGATTATTTTGGCTCGACGAAGAAACGGAAAGAAGAATGAATTTTTTTACCACCCAAAGGATTTTCCTTTTTTTGTCGTCTAACTTTAATTAAAGTCTTTTTCAGAAAAAAAATACCCAATGCGTTCTATTTTAATCCTTTTCGCTACGTTTTTGTTACAAAACATAGCATTTTCACAAACAAATCCTGCCATTACGGCATGGCTACAAAACACGACAAACACCAATCCGAGCTACCCTACATTGGTTTATAACGTGCAAAGTGTTTATTATAACGCTACATATAGTTACATTAGTTCTACGAGTGTGCCAGGCTATACGATAGGTCCTTGGACAGCCAATCCAAATTCACCAAGCAACCAAAATTATAAGTCAAAATTTCCGCTTACGCCTGCTCAAAATACAGGTACAAAAACCTATACAGGATTGGGTGCAGTTGGGCTTTGGACCAATGGCGTGGCAATTTTTAATGCAAAAGACGGCAAATATTGGAACAATGCAACAAGCGCAATGGTCAATGGCATCACACAATCAGGTTGGAATAGAAACGCTTTTTATTGGGAAGGCATTAGTTTTGACCCATGCAAAGGACACCCAGCAGGTTCAGGTGCGTATCATCTTCATGTTATTCCGACTTGTCTTTACGATTTGAGCGTTACGATAACACACTCGCCCATTGTTGGTTTTGCTTGGGACGGTTTCCCTATTTATGGACCTTATGCTTATACCAATACCAACGGAACAGGCGCAATAAAACGTATGGTAAGCAGCTATGTCTTAAATTCAGCGACGACAAGCCGAACATTGGGACCGCCCGTAAATGGCACTTATCCATTAGGTTCTATGTGCGAAGATTATGTATTTACGAATGGTGCAGGAGATTTAGACCAATACAATGGTCGTTTTTGCATCACGCCCGAGTACCCAAGTGGCACATATTGTTATTTCACTACGATTGATGCAGGTGGAACGCCTGCTTATCCGTTTGTGTTAGCGGAACAATATTACGGAACAACCGTATCTGCGCCTTTTACCAATGTAACTATTCCAGCAACAGGCGTTACGCAATATCTTTCTGCGGCATTGCCCGTAGAATTGTTTGATTTTTCGGTTCGTTTAAACGGTAAAAATGCTTACGGAACTTGGCGAGTTGGCGTGGAACAGAACGTAGCGCACTACGAAATTGAACATTCGACAGATGCCATAAATTTTAATTTTTTAGAAAAAAAAGCCGCCGAAGGCAAATTTCAATATAACTTTACAACCGAAAATTTACCGTCGGGCAATCATTATTTTCGCTTAAAAACGGTTGATAGAGATGCTTCTTTTTCTTATTCGAGCATCGTTTCCGTCTGGGTAAATAAAGGGAAAGCAATGCTTTTGCACAACAATCCTGCAAATGATGTTTTGACCATTCAACACAATGACGCGCTCCAAGATAGGACGATTTATATCTATGACCTCAACGGAAAAATGGTTTTTAGCACCGTTTTAGAGCAAGGAAACACGATGCTTTCTCTTGATATCCAAACGCTTTACGCAGGTCAATACGTCATTACTATTTTTGATGCAACACAAAATATTTCTTCAAAATTAATTATTTTAAAATAAAAAACTATTTTTTTGAAAAAAATAATATTTTTAGTTGTCTTTTTTAACCCTTTACTTCTTTCAGCGCAGTCTAAGATTTCGCTTAGTTTTGGTTTTTTGTTTGAAAAAGAAAAATTTACTATCAAGGAAAATACTTATCATCATTTCAAAAATGGCGATAGTATTTTGATAGAAACGCTGCGGTTTTATATTTCTAATATTGAGTTTTTACAAGATGAAAAAGTGGTTTGGAAAGAAGCAAATAGCGTTCATTTGATTGATGCCACTTTAGCAAAAACTTTAAAAATTACGACTGATTTTTCTGAAAAAATAAAGTTCAATCAACTAAAATTCGACCTTGGTATTGACAGTACGACCAATGTTTCGGGCGCACTCGGTGGCGACCTTGACCCAACAAAAGGTATGTATTGGACGTGGCAAAGTGGTTATATTAATTTTAAAATAGAAGGAAAAACACCAAAATCTAACGCTCGAAACCAAGCATTTCAATATCATTTGGGCGGTTATTTATCGCCATATTATGCCTTGCAAAAAGTAATTTTGCCCATAAAAAAGAAAGGCGATATACTGGTTAGATTTGATGTAGCGGATTTTTTGGCAAAAAGCGATTTTTCTAAAAAAAGTCACCTCATGTCACCAAGTGCAGAAGCGGTTTTGTTGTCGGAACGAGTGGCGAAAGGTTTTTTGGGGTGGAATGATTTTTAGGCTACGGCATATTTTGTATAAGCACGTAAATCAGGGGACAAAAAGCCTACAACTATATCCGTTTTAGGAACGCCTCTATCTTCTAACATTTCGCCAACTTCCCACTCTGTCATGTTTTGTTGCACCCAAACTTTATGTTCAATAATGGCAAAGTGCATTGGGCAATCGTGTACAAATTCATCTTTGTCCCAACCAATGGTAAGTACTTGATATTGGTGATTTTTTTTATCTATAACTAATTGATTACCACCAACTACGTTAGCGTATTTTATTTTTTCGTACTCGCTAAGAATAGAAATAATGGCATTTTCATATTTTTTTAATTTGTTATCCATTGAGTAATAGTTTGTAATGATTGATTGTATATGACGAGTTTAAACTTTTCTTCTTGAATGGTTTTTTGTATTACTTTTTCTGAAAAATAGCGATTATAAATATTTTCAGGAATAGCTAAATACAAGGTTCTATCAGACTGAATAGAAGACAATACATTTCGATAAATAATATATTTTCCAACCGCTTCGTACAGCGCAGTTATAAAAGACGGACTGCCAAAGGTTTTGATTTCAATTGCAATTTTTTCAGTACCTTTTTCGGCAGCGATTAAGCGTTCCGCACCCAAATCAATTTGAACTTGAACCTTACCAATTTTAAAAGTAAGTGGGTCGGCTGTAATTTCCCAACCTTCCTTTATTAATGCTTCTTTTACATTTTCGTGAAAAACATCTCTTGCCATAATTCATTATTTACTACGCAAAGATAATCATTTTTCACAAAATTTAAAATTTTTAAAGAAAATCCAAAAAAATTCCTATTTTCGTAGTCTAAACCGTACAATTAAAAAATATTTAAAAAGATAAAAATAAAAAAATGCGTTCAACTTTAATCATTTTCGCTACATTTTTACTCCAAAACGTAGCATTTTCACAAACAAACCCTGCAATAACAGCTTGGTTGCAAAATACAACAGGCATCAAAGGTCGTCATTATGTCAAAGGAAATTCGACACCTATCAATGATGATGTGTTGGCAAATGTCCAAAAAGTGCAGTATTCCGCAACGTCCGTATATATCAATGCAACAGGAATTCCTGCTTACATCACGGGTCCTTTTTTGGATAAAAACCCTTCGTTGGCAACGAACCAAAATGCGATTTTTAAATTCCCTCTCAATCCTGCAAAAAACTCAGGAACGCCAATGACCACAACTGGCGGCAATATTGGTGTGTTTATCAATGGTGTTGCGCTGTTTGATTATCGTGACGGCGTGGCATGGAACGCTACGACAAATGCACTTTGTGGCGGCCCTGGAAACCCTGCTTGCCCTGGCGCAATGGGTACTACTCAGGCTTGGAATAGAGATGCAATCCTTGCAGAACGGGCGGGTTTCGACTGCACCAAAGCACATCCTGTCAATGGAAATTATCATCATCATCAAAATCCGAGTGCTTTCAACTTGGATTTGACGGTAGTTTCTGATGTTTGTGACTTGTATGCTGCTGATGGTTTGTACAAAATTGACGTGAACAAACATTCGCCTTTGTTGGGCTTTGCGTATGACGGTTTTCCGATTTATGGAGCTTATGCTTACAAAAATATAGACGGAACGGGCGGTATTACTCACATGAAATCAAGCTACAAACTAAGAAATATTACGGTCAGAAATACATCGCCAACAGGTGCAACCACTACGGCAGGTGCGCCAATCAATACAACTTATCCATTAGGTTATTTTCGAGAAGATTATGAGTTTATCGCATCTACGGCAAGTGACGTTTTAGACGTTAATAATGGTCGTTTTTGCATTACACCTGAATATCCAAAAGGCACTTATGCGTATTTTTGCACCGTTGATGCACAGCACAATTCGGCTTATCCTTATGTCGTAGGACCAAATTTTTATGGCGTAAGAACCAATGCAAAAGTGACAGCTATCAACGAAGCGGTGACGACATACATTCCAATAGTTGGTGTGGCGGACAATGAATTGAATAATTTGAACATTACGATTTTTCCAAATCCTGCTTCTGACTTGGTGGCGGTACAATTTGGCACGGTTTCGCAGTCTGATTTTGAGGTTATTTTAGCCGATTTACAAGGAAAAGTGGTGCAAAAAACGAAGATTTATCAAGGCAGCACGATAGCACATTTTGATACGAAAACCTTGTATAGTGGCGAGTATATCGTGACGATACAAAACGGAAGTACGATGTTGAGTAAAAAGATTATGATTGTGAAGTAGTAAAAAATGCCTTGCAAAAAATAATTTTGTAAGGCATTTTTTTTATAAATTATTCAAAATCAAGGTTTTGAGATGTCGTAAGATAAAAATGATTTGACTGTATTGTTTGATAACCAAGTTTTTAAAATATTACAATTGCTTTTTGAGGTATTGTCGTCTAACTCAATTACAATCAAAATAAGATCATAATAAAAAGATTAAACAGTACTTTTTTTGAATTTTTATAAAAAATATGTAATTTTGTAAAAAAATTATTAAAAAAATGACAATTGAAGAAAAAAAATATAAATTATTTCACTTGATTGATAAAGTTCAAAGTGAAAAAGAAATTGATAGTATTTTAGTCATACTGGAAAAGTATCAAAAAAATTTGAATACAATTATTCATTTGATAAAACCAATACAACAAAAAACGGATATTTTGCAAATCATGCAAACACAACATTATCAAGGCGCAGATTTTGCTAAAATGCAAGTACTTATCAAGGAAATGGATATTCAAGAACCAATTGAAGAACTAATCGCAAGTATAACATGAAAATTTACCTATTAGACACTAATATTATATTGTATAGCTTACGTTCTACTGATTTCCACGCCAAAATTGTTAGTGATTTTGCCTTGTACAATGCACCAAACGTGAGTGCTATTTCTGTAGTTACACTTGGTGAATTACAATCTATCGCACTAAAAAATCATTGGGGTGAAAAGCGGATTTCTCAGATGAAGGAGTTTCTAAAAAATTTTCTTGTAATAGATATTCATCAAGAAGACCTTATCAATGCTTATGCACTTATTGACGCATTTTCTCAAAATCGCCTTACTGACCGACCACTTGGCGAAACTCCTCGCAATATGGGTAAAAATGATTTATGGATAGCTGCAACTGCCTCTGTCACGACTGCTATCTTACTAACAACAGATGCTGATTTTAATCATTTAGATACTTCTTTTTTAGAAATAAAAAATATTTTAGTATAAATGAAAAAACAACACTTTTTTATACTTTTTGTTTCATTCCTCTTCTTTTCCTTTGATTTTTTTGAAGAAAATTCATTTTTTTTACCAAAACATTTTCCAAAACCGAATTATGATTTTGCTAAAAATCCTTTGACTTTGGAGAAAATAGAATTGGGAAGAGCTTTATTTTACGACCCGATTTTATCACGAAACAACATGGTTTCTTGCGCCAATTGTCATTCGCAATATTCGGCTTTTACGCACATCGACCATGCACTTAGTCATGGCATCGAGGATAGAATTGGTACAAGAAACTCGCTGGCGTTGATGAATTTGGCTTGGCAAAAATCATTTATGTGGGACGGCGCAATCAATCATTTGGATATGCAATCGCTCGCCCCAATTACGCACGCCAACGAAATGGGCGAAACGTTTGAAAATGTGATTTCAAAACTTCAGAACTCTAAAAAATATCCTGCCCGTTTTCAACGTGCTTTTGGCGATAGCATCGTTACGGGCGAACATACGTTAAAAGCAATTTCACAGTTTATGCTTACGCTGGTCAGTGCGACTTCAAAATATGACAGTGTGCTACAAAAACAAGCTTTTTTTAACGAAAAAGAACGAAATGGTTATATTTTATTCCAAAAAAATTGCAATTCATGTCATCAAGAACCACTTTTTAGCAATCTTGGTTTTGAGAACAACGGTTTAAAAATCGACACTTCGCTCCGTGATTTGGGTAGAATGAAGATAACAAATAATCCAAACGATGCTCAAAAATTCAAAGTTCCGACCCTTCGCAACATCGAATTTTCGTATCCATATATGCACGACGGACGTTTCAAACGCTTGTCGGAAGTCTTAAAACACTATACTTCGGGCATCGAAAAAAGCCCAACACTTGCTCCGCAGTTGGTACAACCAATAGTCTTGACTTCCAACGAAAAAGTAGATTTGATTGCTTTTTTATTAACGCTGACAGATAAGCCGTTTTTGTTTGATAAGCGTTTTGGGTATCAAGGAAATTAAACCATTACAACTTTTATGAGTCTAACTTTTATGATGAAAAAAATATTCTTTTTAGCTTTTATAAGTTTTTTTGTGCTAAAAATTCAAGCGCAACAACGCAACGTTATTCTGATTATCGCTGATGATTTAGGAACAGATTATTGTGGTTTTTATGAAAATCATTTAGACACTGCGGCAATGCCCAATGTCAGAAAATTATTGAAAAAAGGTGTCCGATTTTCGAGAGCTTGGTCGAATCCTTTGTGTTCGCCAACTCGTGCTGGGATTTTGACAGGGCGTTATAGTTTTCGTACAGGTGTTGGAAACGCCATTGGAGGTGCTAATTCTGCCGTTTTGGACACCGCAGAAGTCACAATTCCAAGACTTTTGAACAAATATAAATCCAACGGCATTGCAAAAGCAAATATTGGAAAGTGGCATTTGCAGCTCGCTACGCCAAATACCAATTACTCTTTTCCTCAAAAAATGGGTTACGACCATTTTGAAGGTAACTTCTTGGGCGTAATCAATAGCTTTACGAATTGGACAAAAATCAAAAATGGTACGGCTTCCACCGTTACCAATTATGCCACTACAGAAACCGTGGATAATGCGATTGCTTGGGTAAAAACGAATCAAAACAAGCCCTTTTTCCTTTGGTTAGCGTTTAATGCGCCACATTCGCCATTTCATTTACCTCCTACAAACCTACATTCTTATAAAAATCTGAGTGGAACAGCGGCAGATATTACAGCAAATCCAAAATCATATTTTAAAGCAACAGTAGAAGCATTAGATACAGAGATTGGACGTTTATTTGATAACTTACAGGCTATCAATCAGTTAGAAAACACAGACATTGTTTTTATTGGCGACAATGGAAATGATCCGAAAGTAGCACAAAACACAGGTGGTGCAAAAGGTAGCATTTATCAAGAAGGCGTGAGCGTTCCCTTTATTATTTCGGGTCCTTCGGTGGTCAATCCGAATCGAGTAAGCAATGCCTTGGTCAATACAACTGATTTGTTCGCTACGATTTTGGAATTGTTTGGTCATACAACTTGGCAAAACCAAATTTCAAGCAATAAACCTGTTGATAGCAAAAGTATTCTGCCAATTCTGAAAAATACAGCGACTGAAATCCGCCCTTGGGCATTTACAGAAATATTCAAAAACCCAAGTGTTGCCGCAGACGGGAAAGCAATGCGAAACGAAGACTATAAACTACTGCAATTCGACAATGGAAAACAAGAGTTTTATAACCTCAAAAATGACCTTACAGAATCCAACGATTTATTGAAAAAAGCAAGTTTAACAAGCGAAGAATCAAGCAATTATCAATATTTATGTAGCCAAATGAACCAACTTTTGAGCAAAACAGATGTTTGTAAAATCAAAGTCGGAACAGCAGATGAAGCCTTGAACCTAATCAACGCTTTTCCTAATCCTTTTGACAATTTTATAACAATAGAAAATGCACAAGGCGATGAAACCTACGAATTGCGCAATCAATTAGGGCAAGTTTTTTTCAAAGGAAAAAACATTGAACATCAAGATTTTTCGCTCTTAACAAAAGGTGTTTATTTTTTAAAAATAAATGAAAAAAGAATTTTGAAAATGGTAAAAGAATAGCGTTGATTTTTATTTTTTCGTATAAGCCACTGCAATTTTTGCACCCAAGGCGGCATTGTTCAGCACCAATTGAATATTGGTTTTCAGACTTGTGCCACCAGTTATTTTGTCAATTGCCGCCAACAAAAAAGGTGTTGTTTCTTTGCCTTTAATGCCATTCGCAATGGCATCTTTGATGGCATTTTCAATCACTTCGTCCATTGTTTTTTTATCCAAACTATAGGCTTCTGGAACAGGATTGGCAACAATCACACCGCCTTTTAGTGCTGGAATCTGCCATTTTATCCGCAACATTTCAGCTATTAAATCTACTGTATCGCATTGATAATCAACACTTAATCCACTTTCTCTACAAAAAAATGCTGGAAAAGCTGAGGTTTGATAACCCAACACTGGCACGCCGTGTGTTTCGAGGTATTCGAGTGTCAGCGGCAAATCCAAAATAGATTTTGCACCAGCTGTAATGACCGCCACATTGGTGTTTGCCAACTCTTGCAAATCAGCGGAAATGTCAAAGGTTTCTTGCGCACCACGGTGAACACCACCGATACCGCCTGTTGCAAAAATTTTAATATTTGCCAATGCCGAAACAATCATCGTAGAGGCGACTGTCGTTGCGCCCATTTCTTTTTTAGCCAATAACATCGGTATATCTCGACGGCTAACTTTAATGACTTCTTGTCCTTTTTTTCCAAGTATTTCTATCTCGTCGGGAGTCAAACCTGCTGTCATTTTGCCATTCATCAGGGCAATTGTTGCTGGAATTGCTCCATTGTCTCGTACTGTTTTTTCTACTAAAAAAGCCGTTTCGACATTTTGAGGATAAGGCATTCCATGAGAGATAATGGTACTTTCGAGTGCTACGACAGGGCGATTTTCAGCAAGTGCCTGTTTAACTTCTTCGTTTATGTTTAAATACTGATGCTGCATATTTTCTAAAATAGTTTTTTCAAATAAATTTAAAAACGCTCTACTTTTCTGATAGTCGTCTTGATTTGCTTAAAATGTCGGCTAAAATGTACCTCAAAAAAATCCAACATTCCCCAAGCACTCATTTTGCCAGTAATTGGGTGTTTGAAACAATCACTATTGAGAATATCTTCATTCTGTTGGCTCAAAAAATCCCGAACTTCACGACGAATCGTACGCCAAAGTTGTTCGGTTTCTTGTAAGGTTGTCATTTCGGGAAGTGCATCGGAGGCCTCAGAAGGCGCACTTAATTTGATGGGCTGCTTGAGTGATGTTACCAACATCAACGCACGAAGGCGAGATGTAGCACTGGTTTTTTTTAAGGTACTTGCACCAAAATAGATTTTCTTTTTGACATAATCCAAAGAACCTCTTTCAGATAAAATAAGGTGGTGCATTACTTGAAGCGCTGACCATGCTTTTGGTTCTGGACGAGCGTTTAATTCTTCATTGGAAAACTGACTGACGAATTTGAATAAATTCTCAAAGTCAATTTCCATGCGATTAAAATATAACTGTAAATTGCTATTTGCGGTATAGTTGTTCATTTTGATAAACCTTTGTAAATCAATAAAATAGGTTTTTGTTTTGTTATTTAAATCCAATACGAGTAAAATATTATTCCTATTAAAACGTATTACAAAAAATAATATTGTAAAAATAATACATATTTTAGAATAAGAACTATTTTTTTTAAAATATTATACAATTTTCGACAAAAAAATATATTACAAATTTATTATTCGTTAAAAATAAAATACTACATTTGTTGCTTCATTAGATTTATATATTTTAAATGCTCACACAAGACAAAATTCAAGCCATTTTTATTCCTTTATTAAAAGAAAGTGGTCTAAAATGCGCAAAAAAACAAAATATTTGGGCAAGAGTTGCTGCCGAAGGCGAACTCATTACGACCATTACCGCTGATGGTTTAGAAACCTCAAATATTGCACACAAAGGCGATATGATTGTGAAAAATCAGACCATTGCAAAGGAAATGTATGTAATGAAACCTTCAAGTTTTGAGCAACGTTACGCCAGCTACGACGAAGCACTTTCTGATAGCGATGGATTTCAAGAATATACACCGATTGGAAAAATCTGGGCTTTACTCATGGACGCTACCCTACTCTATTCCTTAAATTTGCCCGAAGCATTTTATTTTGAAGCACCCTGGGGCAGTTCGATGATTTGTAAAGAAAACGATTACTTGGTTTGTCCTCCTGATTTTTCACAAGTGTATCGTATTGCGAGAAAGGAATTTTTTGAAACGTATAAATTTTTATAATTTTTAAAAAGCAAAACAAAAAAATTAGGAAAGCCGTTGAAGTTAATTTTCAGAAGAACCAATATTGCTTCGCTTAACTATCAATACAGATAACAAAACTCGCTAAAATCTATCGTAAAACTAAATTTTTGCTTACCTTCGTGAAATTTTTAGAACGATATGAGAAAAAATAAGTACTTTTTAGCGGAAGCATTAAGCCCTTTGTATGAAGATGTACAAAAAAGTGGTGTATTTCCAGACTCTAAATATTTTGTAGATTGTACGCCAAAAACGTCACCTGCAAGTATTTTGGAGGATTATGAAAAAAACAAATCCGAACAAGATTTTGACTTAAAAAACTTTGTTGAAAAACACTTTTCTGCACCCAAAAACCCTACAAATAGCTATCAAACTGGTGACAAAAACATCACTGAGCATTTGCATGGACTTTGGGACGTTTTAACCCGTCAGCCTGACGAAAAAGGTGGAACATTGATTCCGTTGCCTTATGCCTACATCGTTCCTGGTGGACGTTTTAGAGAAATTTATTATTGGGATTCTTACTTCACGATGCTTGGTTTGCAAGTGTCAGGGAAAGTGGAATTGATGGAAAATATGGTCAAAAATTTTGCTTATCTTATTGATAATCATGGATTTATACCAAATGGAAATCGTACTTACTACCATAGTCGTTCTCAGCCACCGTTTTTTTCGTTGATGGTAAAACTCCTCAGCGAAGAAAAAGGAAATGGTGTTTTGAAAGAATTTTTACCACAATTGGAAAAAGAATATGCCTTTTGGATGGACGGCGCAGCACGCTTAAATGAGCGCAACAAAGTCATCAAAAGAGTGGTAAGAATGGCAAATGGCGCAGTCCTCAACCGCTATTTTGATACTGAAAATTCACCTCGTCCAGAAGCCTACGTTGAAGACTTCGAGTTGGCGCAAAAAGCAGGTAAAAACCACGAAGAAACCTATCAGCACATTCGTGCAGCAGCGGAATCAGGCTGGGATTTTAGCAGTCGTTGGTTTTCCGATGGCAAAACGATGAGTACCATTCAGACGACCCGTTTGTTGCCTGTGGATTTGAATTGTTTGTTGTTGCATTTGGAACAAACTTTGTTTGAAATTTATGAAAGAAGCGGTGACGATATTTCCAAAATTAAAAAAATGCAAGCGCAAATCAAACAACGAAAAGCCACCATTCAAAAATATTTTTGGGTACCTGATTTGGACTTTTATACTGATTATCAATTTATTACGAATAAAAATACGCAACAAATTACGTTGGCTGGCGTGATGCCACTTTTTTTCAAAATAGCAGATAAAAAACAAGCGGAAAGTGTAGCTGCAATCGTTGGCTCTAAGTTTTTACAAGCTGGTGGATTGACCACTACGCTCGTTGATTCTGGGCAACAATGGGACGCTCCAAATGGCTGGGCTCCTCTGCAATGGATTACTTACCAAGGTTTAAAAAATTATGGTTTTGATATTTTAGCTGAAAAAATCCGACACAATTGGCTCTCCACCAACGAAAAAGTATTCAACGAAACTGGAAAAATGATGGAAAAATACAATGTTGTAAACACTGAACTCAAAGCTGGCGGCGGAGAATATCCGAATCAAGATGGCTTCGGTTGGACCAATGGCGTTTATTTGAAAATGAAAAATGAACAATAAATACCTCTATGGAAAAAAGAGAAAACAGATTAAGTCAATGGCTTGAAAGACTGCAACAAGAAAGTTGGCAACTGGAATTACTGATTTCAGGTTTTTTATTGTCTTTGCTTTTGGGCGCAAAAGAAGGCATGAGCGAACTAATAGACGAAAATGGGCATCTAATGACTTCCTATGAAGGCAGTATGCTTTTTTTCATAATGCTTTCGGGCTATATTGCCTGTAACATATTGGTTATCAACTTGATAGTACACGTTTTGTTGCGGAGTTTGTGGATTGGCGCAATCGGGCTTCGGAATATTTCTGGCGATATTAACTTAAATAATATCAAATTAAGCCCTTTTTTTAAAGACCATTTAGAAAAAAAAATGCCAACGTTTGATGAGTTCATTGAGCGATTGGAAAATTTTTGTTGTTTGGTTTTTGCCTTTACGTTTTTGATTATTTTTTCCATTTTATCGTTCTTTTCGGTCTTGGTCATTACCTCTTCGCTGATTTATTTACTGGGTAATTTTTTTCATGCTTTTTTACCAACATTCAAATTATTACGCCGTATCATTTTATTCCCTTTAATGATAGGCTTTCTTATTTTTGGGCTTTTGTATTTGATAGATTTTATTACTTTGGGTCGTATCAAACGCATAAAATGGTTGAATAAAATCTATTTTCCGTTTTATCGTTTTTTCAGTATTATTTCTTTTTCAAGCGTTTATCGTCCATTGTATTACAATATGATTGACAATGCTTTGGGCCGAAAAGTCATGCTTTCAATCGTTCCGTATTTGTCAGTTTTATTTTTGTATGTTTCGGTTTCCTACAACGATACGGAGTTTTTTCCTTTAAAAAGCAATAATTTCATGATTGAAAATTACTTTTATAAAGAAACTACTGGTGACAAATTTGAGAGAAATGAAATGATTTTGAATAAAAAATACTTGGAAAACGATGATTTTTTAGAGGTATTTTTTCCTTTTCAAGCATTTCCTTCAAAAATGACTTTCAAAAGTTGTATGCAATCTTTTCCAAAAAATAAAATTGGTTTTAATTTTAGAGGAAATTTTACAGTGGGATTTGTTGATGGCGTGAACGAAGGCTTGAGTACTGCGGATTCTATCAAAAATTATAATTCAAAAAATAAAAGCATTGACAGTCTTGAAAATAAAAAATTCCAAGAAGATTTGGCAAAAATAACGTGTATTGCTTCTCATTTTGAGGTTTTTGTTGGTGATAGTTTGCAAAAAAAAGTCAATTATGATTTTTCCATAGAACCCAAAACCAAGCAAAAAGGAATTTTAGCAACCGTAGATATTTTGGCAATACCAAGAGGAAAACATTTTTTAAATTTAAAAATAAAAGACAGTACAGACGTTGTCGTTGCTCGTTTTTCGATTCCTTTTTGGAAAAAATAACATAGTCGGAAGCACTTAAGTATTGGGGCTAAATTAATTAGTATTATTTTTTTCAGTCGATTGCTCAAAAAGTCATAAATAACTTCCTTATAGTCAGTTATTTATAACTTTTTT
>JAYWHK010000135.1:0-27481 GCA_043777755.1 Saprospiraceae bacterium | reverse complement strand
TTTTTCCTCCGAGCTGCATTTTTAGGCGGAAGATGGAATACTCTTATGAGCAATTTAGGAAAATATTAACATATTCTACAAAACGAGGTTACTCCCAACCAATGCGTAGTTTTACCATTGATGATTTGGTCAGAGAGCAAAATTATCAAGGCGTTGATGAAGTAAAATTTAATGAATTAATTGAAAGAATTAATTTAAAAGATGAACCTTTAGATGAACTTTTAGAATGTATTAAATAAAAAAATGAACTATCTTTTAGACACTAATATTATAATTCATATCCTCCGAAATGATTTTACAGGAGAAAAAGTAAAAAAACAATATCAATTGTTTAGCCCATCTACTAAGTGAAACGAAAAAATAAGTAGCACAGTTTTATTTTTAAATTAAACACATAGGGACATAGCAACATAGCAAATATTAAGTGTATTCAACATAAAGAGTTCAGATAGTTTGAAGTAATATTTTTTTATTTTATAAAAAAATATTACTCCTATGTGAACTCTTTTCGCACTTTGTTTGGTTGTTTTTTAAACTATGTATCTATGTTGCTATGTGTTTTATTAAATACGATTCGTATGCCGTTTATTTTTACAGGTGCAAATATTTTTTTATCGTTTCTACATACGCTTCAAAAGCCGCTTTTCCTTTGTCCGTAATCGAGCAAATCGTCAGCGGGTAACTGCCTTTGAAGGTTTTTTCAATTAAAATATAGTCTGCTTCGCTGAGTTTTTTGAGTTGTGCGCTGAGGTTGCCTTGTGTCGTCTGCGTTACTTCCATCAAGTGATTGAACTCCGCTTGTTTGACCGTCAGTAAAGTCGAAATGACCGCTAATCGCACTTGCGAACTCAGCAAAGGGTCTAAATCATTGTACATTTTCAACGGATTTTGAAGTTAAAAAATAATTGGGAAGAACATAACCCAATAAGGAAGCGATACCGCTAAACAACAATTGAGTTGAAGAATCCACTTGCAAACAAGCCAATGCCGCCACTGCAAACAAAATACCTCCAGCAATAAATGCTTTACTTTTCATTACAAAACCTGAAATACTCGTACCAATTCCTGCCAACAACATAATAAAAGCCGTTGGTTGAATGTGTGAATTAAGACAAATTACAATCGTCAAGAAAAAAGCAACGTACAGCACCAACCACATTGTATTGAGGAAATTATTGTAAAAAGTAAGCGTTTTTCGTTCGGAAGATTGTTTTTTACCAAAATAAATGCTCAATAATACGCCAATTGGCATCAAAATCATCCAAGGCAAAGCAGTTGGACGAATGTCGCTAAAATTGATTAAAGCATATTGACCAAAACTTGCCGCTGCGACCAACGTTCCCCAAAGGATAAAAAATACACTTTGACTTTTGTAATTTTCTTTTGTTGATGAAACGACATTGGCAATCAATCGCAAACTTTCTTCGGGAGATAATATTTTTTCTGAGTCCATTTTTAAATGTTATTTTAGTTTATTAAAATGATTTATATTGCAAATGTAATGTAGTTCATTTCATAAACCAAATTTATTTTATAAACCAAACGCTTTTTTATTAAAAATATCGACAAAAAAAGCGTTTTTAAAGATGAAAATCTCTAAAAACGCTTTTTGAAAGTATAAAACTATGATAGGTTTAAATATAATTGTACTTTTTAGAAGAAATAACTGTACTTTTGTACTGTAAAATCATTTAGAACAATTCTCAAAGCAATTTTAAGATATGGGTTATAGTAATTTTAAAAAAATTAGTCAAGTGAGAGCCAAACTTGGGACTCGATTTGCTGCGGTCGATATTTTTAAAGATGTAGATGTTATCCCCGTTGAACCAAGCGAATGGCTCAATATTTCTTTGAAAAGAGCTTATACAACACCTCCAACAAATGAAAAGTCTAAATCAGAGCGTATTGTTTCGCCTATTTTATTAGAAGTTGTGGAGCAGTATTCAGCTCATGTTGCGTTTTTTTCAGGGGAGGAAATCAATATTAACTCCGACGAAGACCTCGCTGGTCCTTGCGATTTTTTCTTTGCGCTCACACCACCTTCTTTGCTAATGGAAGCTCCTATTATCTCGTTAGTGGAAGCAAAGGATGAAGATTTGGACTTTGGTATCGCTCAATGCGCTGCACAATTGTATGCTGCCAATTTATTTAATTTGCAAGATGGTAAAAAAATTGATATACTCTATGGTTGCGCTACTACGGGTACGGATTGGCAATTTTTGAAATATGATACCTTAACGAATACCTGCTACAGTGACCTTCGTCCTATGACAGATTTAAGCCAAGTACTTGGGAGTTTGCATTGGATTATTCAATTTTTTATCAAAAATTATGCGTCGCAAATGACTAAATAATTATTCTCAAAGCAATTTGAAGAGATGGGTTATATTAATTTTAAAAAAATTAGTCAAGTGACTAAAAAATTCCAATTAGATGCTCGTTTGGTGGAGTTATTTCCACCCGTCGAAAGTGTTTTTCCTAGTAATTGGCTCACAACGTCACTGAATTTTGCTATAAAAATGCCTTTGACAAATGAAAAAAATAAGTCAGAGCGTTTGGTTTCGCCTATTTTAATGGAAGTTGCGCTTGCTTTTAGCGATCAAATTACCCTTTTTTCAGGAGAAGAAATTTATATCAATCCAAACGATGATTTATCTGGTCCTTGTGATTTTTTCTTTGCCTTACATCCGCCAAAGCCTTATTTGGATACTCCTATTATTAGTTTGGCAGAAGCAAAAGATGAAGATTTAGATTGGGGTATTGCTCAATGCGCTGCCCAAGTTTATGCTGCGAGTCTTTTCAATTTACAAGAAGGTAAAGACCTTCCAATCCTTTACGGCTGTGCAACAGATGGTGTAGAGTGGCAATTTTTAAAGTTAGAAAATGGTATTTTTTATATTGACACCAAAACTATGACAGATTTAGGACAAGTTTTGGGTACTTGGCATTGGATTATTCAATTTTTTATTAAAAATTATGCGTCGCAAATGACTAAATAGTGTAACAAATCATTTTTCCGAAACAATAATCCGTACTTTTTCCATTTCCAAATCTTTGTTCAAAAGTCTATCTTGCACATCGTAATTGATGGGAAAGTCAGGAATGATACCACGACCTTTTTGTAAAGGAGTAGCGCCATCGTGGTCAATGCGGAAAATTGGGATAATGTACTGTAGTTTGCTATTGGGCAATGTCACGGTTGGCGTATTGAATCCGTTTGAGCCTTCTTCGCAACCGCCCGTTTCTTCGCCAATAAATGTTGCTCGTTTTTCCTTTTTTAAATAAGCGGAAACAATTCCACTGGCAGAAAAAGTCAGACCATTGGTCAAAACATAGAGTTTTCCCTTATAATTGTCCTTATCAACCTTGTTTGTGTAGGTAATCTGATAAAAAGAATCATTTTTCAAGGTTTCAATGCCCCATTTTTTAGGTACTTTTCTAAAAAGCCGAAAAGTTTTATTGTAGTTTTTATTGTTACTCTTATTGGCAGCTACAAAAGCAGGTTTTACACCTTTATTGCTTATATTGATGTGTTGTGGCTTATCCAAAAGATACCCCATAAGTCTGCCAGAATTGAAAACAAAACCGCCACCATTGTCACGAAGATCCAAAACCAAATGTTCAATGTTGTTCTTTTTAATGTATTTGAATGTTTTTCTGTAAAATCTCCAATAACCCAACATCGAAAATCCTTTGATTTTGAGGATTGCAATATTGGAATTTTGAGCATCTAAAGTCAGGTAACTGGTCTTACTATGGGTATAAATTGCCTTATTTTCTTTTGCTATTGTCGGAAAAGGAGTTGTCAAAAGCTTATCAATACAAGGCGTTTTTATGTTTCGAGTTGGAGCATCTTTTGTTTTTACCACCAATGTAAAAGTATCTTTTTCTTCAAACAATCTTGCATAAAACTGCGAAAAACGATTGCGTAAGAAGTATTCTGGAAAAGTCTGATTGTAACCGTCCCGTACTATTATTTCGTTCAATTGTTTGATAAGATCTTCACTTTTTTGACCTTCTATACTCAAAATCTCTGTTCCTGCTAACAAAGAAGTGTCTGTACTTTTATTTTCTTTGATAAAAAGGCGATTGCTGATTGCCATAATGTTAAATGGCAAATATTTGGTTTTTTGAGTGTTTAAAAATTTTTGTCTTGCTTTTGAACTTTGTAAAGTAGAATGACCACATTTTATTTCATTTACTACAGGAGAAAGTTGATTGCGAAACGCTTTTTCCGTCAAATCAGTGGTCAAAGATTTTTCAAAAATATCAAAAGTTTTGTCCAAACTGTCTTTGCTTGTGTAGCGATACAGGCTTTGGTGTGCTTCGGTCAAGCATTTTCTCAAATAAGAAAAATCTTCTTTTAATTGTGTTGGTGTAAATGTTTTGTTTGGGTCATAAGGCGTATCATTCTTCCTTTGAGCAAAAACAACCAAACTATTAAAACTGAATAAAATGATTAAAATTGAATTTTTCATAATGTCTATTTTTTGATTTATTTTAGAGGATTCAAAGCCTTTGTTCCTCGTAATAAAATAATGTATTGAAAAAAATCTGTGGTTGTTTGTTGTGCATTATTTGGCAGAATATTGTTGCCTAAAACATTCATTTTTACACCAGCTAAATACTGAGATTTTTTGTAAGGAGAATTGTTTCCATCAAGTTTGAAAAGCGTTGCGCTATTTGGAAAACTTGCAGCTTTTAAATCATTGATGCCTTTGACGTTAAGAAACAAACCGTCCATACTGCACAAAGATGTTTTCTCGTCGGGAGGAGAAGGCACTTCGTCATTTTTGGGTAAATACATCTCACTTTCAGTGGTGTAAGTAGTGATAGTTTGTACATTTTTGAAAAAACTCAATTGGCTACGACGCAATTTTGCCGCAAAAGGGTAGCGGTTTGCTTCTGTAATACCTGTTTGTAAGCCATGATAAAACCCAAATAAGCCATAAAATTTTTCATTTTGCAAACCTCGTTTTTCTACGATATTTTTAAGGTTTAGAAGCATGGAACTATCACGGCTGAGTGTATTGTTTTTGCTATCAAAATCTTGATCTAAGCCCAAAACTTCTATTCGTGCATTGTCAGGAAGGCTGCGATTATAAGTATAAATGCGCTTCCATTTGTCAAAAAGTTGCTGACTTGATTGTTGAGGAATACTCATTTTAATGTCTTCTACCACGGATTTTAGTACCGTTTCGTCAGCAATTGGAGTATTCAAATATTGGTTTAATTTTTTTGCTCTTGTAGAATCCATTTCTGCAATATAGAATCTTACGCCAATTGTTTTGTTCAAATGAATAAATAGCTGATCATCAATGCGTTGTACATCTTCGTAACCATGATTTTCGCTTAATATAAAGATGTTAGAAGCATAGAATTTTTCATCAAAAAGCGTAAAATTTGCTTTTTCTAAATCAATATTTTGCTTATTTTGGTTCAAATAAGTTACAAAAACCTTGTCAGAACCACCAATGTATATTTTGCTTTTAGCGTAAAAAAATACCGCCAAAAAAATATTTAGTAAAAAGAAATACAAGAAGAATTTTTTAATAAATTTCATAACAGATGATTAGATTATTGATGATAGAATTAGTTTATGGTTTTTAATTTTTGTCCACTTTTAATTTTCCTTAACTCAATTGCAATCATTGGTGTCAAAATCGCAGTTGGCGCAAGCCAAAGAATCACTTGTGGAATAGGAATATGGCTGCCTTGATTCACTAAAAATGCCGTAACCGCACCAATATAACTGCCAATCATATTGCCAATGTGTATTTGTAACCAATGCGTCGGGTCGATTGGTTTAGTGATAAAACGCTGTACATTTTGATAAACACTTCTGATGCCCAATACGCCAAAAACGGCAGGAACTAAGGCAAATGCGCCCATTCCTTTCATATACCAATAGCCTCCGAAAATCAAAAAACAAACATTTGCAATGCCTACAATGATTTCAATAGCCCAATCTATGCGTGAAGGTTGCTGACCTTTATGCAAATCCTTTAATTTCAAAGCACGATAAGCCGTAATAACTTGATGATAGACAAAAAAGGAAATAAAAATAAAAAACAAACTGTTGCGATGAATCGACAAATACATTCCCGAAAGGAAAATATGGGTCATACTCCAAAAATAAACCTTGCCAACAATGCGGTGTTTTGGCGTTTGACTTTTGTAAATCATTGCCAATGCGCCTGTGATTAATGCGCTGCAACCAGCGAAAACGTGTGTAAAAGTTAGAATTTTAATGAAATTTTCCATAATATAGATTTTTTTAATGAACCACCTAAGTCACAAAGGACATCTAAGTTTTAATGTAAATATCACTTAGGTGGTTGAAATTTTTTTGATAATATAGATTTTTTTAATGAACCATCTAAGTCACAAAGGACATCTAAGTTTTAATGTAAATATCACTTAGGTGGTTGAAAATTTTTTGATAATATAGATTTTTTTAATGAACTACCTAAGTCACAAAGGACATCTAAGTTTCAATGTAAGTATCACTTAGGTGTACTTTGTGACTTAGGTGGTTCAATTTTTATTTTTTTGATAGCACAAAGATATAGGCATAGCAAACTCTTTTGCAAATCAAAGGGCTGATCTGCAAAAAAGTGGGCTATTTAACAAAGAAATGGGAAGATTGACAGCTTTTGGGCTGTTTGACAAGCATTTTAACCTCTAATAAACTTTAAGGCACGCTCTAAAATAGCATCTTTCCCTATTTGTACTTGTGCAGGGTCAAGATTAATTTTTATGGTTGGAGGAATACCATTTTCGATATTAAAGCCTTTGTTATCAAAGGTTTGTGTAGAAGAAACTCGTAATATCCAGCCATTAGAAAGTTCTGTAAATGCAGGAACACCGCCGCCGCCGCCTGTGGTATCGCCTATTAAAGTTACATTCGATAAAGCCTTCATCGTAAAAGGAAAAAAACTAGCTGCACTATAACTTTGACGGTTCGTCAGCACGACAACGGGCTTATCCAAAAAACGAGTTATATCTTCATTGACATTCAAATACATGGTGGATTTTATGAAATCATTGTGTCCTGTACCTGATTTTCTCCAACTTTCGCCTAATTTTGTTTTTTCTTTGCAAAAACGTTCTGCCAAAAGGGTAACATTATCCGAAGAGCCACCAGGATTGTCACGAATATCAATAATAAACCCTTTTTTGTCTTTTGCCTGTGCCATAATATAATCCAAATCGTCCTTTGAAAAGTCAGCACTAAAAGCATTGTAATATACGTAAGCAACATCGCCAAAATCAAAGTACTCAAATGGTCCAACGTATTTTTCTTTATCTTTGTAATAACTTCGTTCAATCAATTTTTTATCAAAATTGCTCGGATTATTCAATACAAAATCCCAACTTCGAGTACGGTCAAACTTCGTTTTGATGTTCACATGACCATCTTTGAGGTTGTCGAGGAGTTCATCGCAAACCTTCAAAAGCTCTTCTTGGCTCATATTTTCGTTAATACGACTTTGATATTTGGCTTTCATTGCTGTCCAATCCACGTTTTTGTATTCAAAAAAAGAATACTTTTCATCTGTGAACTTCCAAATTTGTTCAAAAATTGACATATTTGTCGTAGCGGGTTCGCTATCCATAAGTACTTTTTCACAAGATGAAAAAGCTAAAAAAGCAATTAGAATGATGCTATATTGAAATATTTTTTTCATTTTTTATTTTTTTAATCGTTTGATAATCAGATATTTGAAAGTTTATTTAATTTTTTCAATTGTCGCTATAAAGTGCAGAGTATGTGTTGCCATTGTCATACGGCGATCATTTCCACGCCCAAAACTATTCATATTCCATTCGTAACCCATTCTAAATTGACGATTTGGAAAACGTTTTTGTGCTGGAAAATTGAGGAAAATAGCAGTTTGAGGATTGACCATTTTACCCAGCGGGACAACTTTTATTTTCAACTCATCAAAACTTGTCGTATATTTTGGTGTAGCCATTAATGCGCCTACGATTGGTAGTTTTACACTCGCATCAAGCGTAAGTTTTTTTCCAAACACTTGAAAATCAGTTTTGTATGTTGATGAAAAACCAATAGTTGGAAAAACCTCATATTGAAATGCATTATTTCCTAAGTGCGAATAAAAGCGAATATTGCTATTCATTTGAACATTTCCACCAATGTAAAACTTTTGTTTTTTGAGTTGTTTCAAAAAGTCAAACCCAAATTGAGCCGCTGCGGAGTGCGTATTGTTCGGACTATTTTCAGCCGATAACATATTGTACTGCAAGCGGCGGTTGCTAATTTTTAGCGTATTGTTTAAAAAGCGTTGTTTTTCGCTAAAAAAAGCCAGCCCGATACCCGAATAAATCAAAGGCGACATAACGGTGTTTTGTTGATTTTGGAGGCTTACGCCAAATGATTTGATACGAAAAACTTGTTCTTCGCTCCATTTTGCAGCTTTTCGTTCTTTGCGAGTGCGTTGTGCTTCTTGTGCATTCAAAAAATTAAGAAATAAAAGGCTTGTCACAAAAGCAATTATTATTTTCTTCATAAATAGTTGGTTGTTTTTTTAAATTTGATTGTTATGCGAATATTGGGTTGAAAACACTATTTTTAATCAGAAATGTTGTTAATAACAAAACTGCGATAACGTAAATCTACTCTCTTTTGTCATTTCGTAGCTTTAGCGGAGAAATCCCAAACTACGGGAGAACCTACGGGCGAGATTCCACGTGCTTCGCACTCTGAATGACAAAAGAGAGTAGATTTTCATCAGTTTTCTATTGTCATTGATTACCTAATCCAATATTTGTATTTGTTATAATCGTAAGACGGATAGATTCTCAAAATGGTTGTTTGCATTTTCAAACTACGTTATTTTTTCTTATTTCTATGCGCCGCATAAACCTTTCCTCTACCAAAAAAATGCACCATTTGAATAAAATTAAACTCTAAATGATCGAACATAACTTTTTCGTCAGCGACATTTAAGTTTAATTTTGGAGTATAACGCAAGTTGGTTCTCAATAAATTAGTTCCTGTTTTTGTCACTCGAATATCCCAACCAAAAACAATTCCCAACGCAGGTTTTGTTGTACTTGTTTTCACACCATTATCGTTCACATTTAAGTTTTCTACTGACAACATCGGGCCGACAAAAGGTACAAAACCGTGATAATCAAATAAAAATTTGTAGCTTTCCAAAGAAATCACATTGCGATTCATCTTTATGTTGGTATCAAAAGCGCCCATTTTGAAAAACATTGTACGAGCAGCCAATCCAATATTGAGGTCTATTTTTGAAAAATAACGTCCAAAAGTAACATCTGGTAATATGAAACTATTCGTCATGTCTTGATGTAAAAAGGGATATTTTTTTTCAAAAAAAGGCGATTTTGACATTTGTAATGCTGTCGAAGGTCCAA
Organism: Saprospiraceae bacterium; assembly: GCA_043777755.1. GTDB lineage: Bacteria > Bacteroidota > Bacteroidia > Chitinophagales > Saprospiraceae > CANHEE01. The sequence goes on along the minus strand of JAYWHK010000135.1, from coordinate 18,073 downwards.
TACCACAATACCAAGCACTGAGCTTATTCGCTTTTTTCAAAAGATGGTATTTTATGTTTTGTTGTTCTACGCTTTTAGGTGTTCCCATGTTTTTGTCGGTATCAAAATAACGTAAAATCCCAATACTAAAATTCAAAGGACTCATATTGACTTCGCTTTTTTGCGTTGGCGATTCGTAATAATCAAACTTCGTTTTCCAATTGTAACGTAGCCCAGCAGTAAACAAATACTTTTTAGTCGTGTATGTCAAACCCAATTGAACAGGCGTGACAAAGGTTTCTTGCTTCGCAAAACCTTCTTTGTAGTTTTTTCCAATAACTTGATAACCAAACAATTGTCGTTGAAAACTGATGCCAACGTAAGGGCTGATACGATTCGGGCGAAGTGCCAAAGGATAGATTTTCAAACCTGTTTCTACACCTTCTATGTTTTTAAATTTGTTAGAAAAATCATTTTTCCCTTGCAAATGTACGCCCAAAGGAAAGCTCACATAAAAATCAGCGTGTCCCCAAAAGTGCATACCACCAATCGTAAAACGAGGCTGTGCGGTCAATCCAAAAGATTGTGTTTTGTCGTTTTGTTTGATAGTGCCGCCCGCCACGCCCGATACATCGCCGCCGATGGTCAATTGTGCAAAAGAAAGACTTTTGTTTAGTTTCTTGTAGGTATAAATGCTATCTACTTGCTCTTGTCCGAAAAGCGTTGTAAATGATAAAATTAGTACGAATATAATAATTAAATTTTTCATAATGAAGATTTTTTAATGAACCACCTAAGTCACAAAGTGCATCTAAGTTTAAATACGAGTAGCACTTAGGTGTACTTTGTGACTTAGGTGGTTCGTTTTTAATATTTGATACCGCAAAGATATAGGCACAACAAGCCCTTTTGCAAATCAAAGGGCTGATTGGCAAAAAATCGGGATAATCAACAAAAAAATGGGAAGATTGGCAGCTTTTGGGCTGTTTGACAAGGTAATTATTTTAATTTAGCTAAAATTTCTGCACCATAACTTCGGGCAACAGGCAAGATTTGCTCATGATTTTTCAAAGAAATTCGATACCCTTGTGCATTGCCACTGATGTGTTCGACCTGTTGCAGATTCACAATATAACTTCGATGACAGCGAGCTATGAAAGGATATTTTTCCAACTGATTTTCAAAACGTTTCAATGCGCCACGTTTCAATGCTTTTTCAATTTTTTTATTTTTCCAAAAAACAATATTAGAATAATTGTCGGCACTTTCGATGTACAACAAGTCGTTGATATTCAACATAATAGCATCTTTTTCATTTTCGGCAAACAAAGTAATTACTGCGTTTGAATTGTCTTTTTCATCAATGCTGTGTTGATGAAAATCTTGTAGATTTTGTTCTAAAACCGCTGCTTCTTTTTGGTTCAGTTGTTGAAAATGATTAAAACGCAACATGATTCCAACGCCAATTGGAAAAATAGCAATAATAAATACGATAAAGAAAAAATGAATAAAACTACTTAGGTCAAAGTTAGACATAGCTAAACTATTGGCATAGAGCATATTACCGAATGTAACCAACGATAAAGTCGCCAAAAGCAATAAAATCTCTTTGCCAACTGTCCAATTCTTTTCAATAACATCAGGTTTTTGTAAAGCCAATTGTATGAATAAAATCAAAACGGGCGCAAGGAAAGCAATCACGCCATATCCAAATAATTTTACAATTTTGTACTCATCATGCCAATTGTTTGTGCCAAAAGGCTGAAAAACAATAAGAAAAGACGCTACAAATGCTCCAATCAGCGCATTTTGCTTTAAATTGCTACGCCATTCACTTCTAAAAGGATAAGGTTGTTTTAAAAAATTGAACATAGATGTTGTAAGATAAAAGTTTTAAGCCATAAAGGTAAAAATAGATTGTGTAGGAAATAATTTTTTTGAATAGAATTGTTATTTTTGCAAAAAATAAACGAACTGTCTTTATGGAAGCTACTTCTTTTGGCGCACTTTGCCTGTTGCCACCACTTATTGTTATCATTATTGCCATTGCATCGAAACGTGCTTTTGAACCTTTGTTGATTGGGTCGATAGTTGGTTATTTGATGATTGACCGTGCGAATGCTTTTACGCTTTTTTCTGATGCTATTACAAAGGCACTCAAAGATGATTCGATGGTTTGGATTATACTTGTTTGTGGAATGTACGGTTCTGTGATTGAATTGCTCGTGCGTTCTGGAGCGACAACCGCCTTTGGCAATTACGCTACACAATTCATCAAAACGAAAAAACAAGCCTTGTTCACTTCTTGGCTCATGGGTTTTGTTATGTTTTTAGATGACTATATGTCGGCACTTTCCGTAGGCAATACGATGAAGAACATTACAGATAAATACAAGATTTCAAGACAATTATTGGCGTATATGGTCAATACGATGGCTGCGCCTGTTTGTGTGATTGTTCCACTTTCAACATGGAGTATTTATTGTGGAAAAATTATTGCAAAAGAAATGCACTGGAACGAATCCGATTGGTTCGGCGCATATTGGCATACAATTCCTTATGTTTTTTACGGTTGGGCAGCTGTTTTGATAGCGTTATTGGTGGCGTTGGGTATTTTTCCTTTGATTGGAAAAATGAAAGAATTTGAAGAAAATCCTATTGCTGAAACACAAATAAAACAACTTGAAGTCAGCAAAGTGAACGAAAATGCAAGGTATTTTGACTTTTTTATTCCGTTGATTGTGATTGTTGCAGCAACAGTTTATTTTGACATTGATGCACTCAAAGGGATTTATATTGGATTGTCTTTTACGATTGCTTATTTTTGGCTAAGAAAATTAATGGATTACAATAGTATTTTTGAAGGTGGTTTTGAAGGTTTTAAAAGCATGATTTTTGCGCTGGCAATTCTAACAGTGACTTATGTTTTGAAAGATGTAGGTGACAAAATGGGTTTGACACCTTATGTCATTGAAAGTATCAAACCAGTCGTTTCAAAAGAATGGTTGGCGGCATTGGTCTTTTTGTCGATGGCTTTTATTTCTTATACGACAGCTTCTTCTTGGGGACTTTACCTTGTTGCAATTCCGATTGTGGTTCCTCTGGCAACTGCTTTGGGCGCAAACGTTTGGATGTGTATTGGCGCAGTAGTGAGTTCGGGCGCATTTGGGTCTAATGCTTCCTTGTATTCAGATTGTACCGTACTGACCTCGAGCAGTTGCGAAGTGAATAGCGTACAACATTCTCTCGCTCAATTGCCTTACGCTTTGATTGGTGTGGCATTGGCTACGCTTATGTATATTGTTTTGGGTATTGTTAAATTCTAAATTTTTTATTCTAAATTCTTTATTCTAAATTCTAAAACGTAGAGTGTTCCGCAGCGTACAATCGTAGGAGTATGCTACAAATTTAGAATTTAGAATCCCGAATTTAGAATTTATAGAATCCCGGATTTAGTTTTCTTGCTCGTAATACAATTTATAAAACTTTCTGCCATCGGCATCAATGCCTTTTTCGATTTTGTCTTTGTCACCGTGAATATAAACGTGAAAATTTTTATCTAATTTCAAAACACTTTTATAAACTTTTGCTTGTTTTTTTACAGCGGCATCTGAAATATCGAACTCGTCATTGAGTGCTACATTTTTGTCAGATTGGTATTGCGCACGGTAGGACTGAAAGCTATCACGAATCTCATCGTTTTGAATTACTTCTTCTTCAAATTTTTGGATTGAAAAAGTAGGTTTTTCTTTAAAATAAGCGAGTGAACGGTTGAGCATATCTATTTGCGCTGCACGGTCAGTTTGGTGTTCAGCGGGCATGGCTTTGGTGACAAAATCTTTAGTCATGTTCATGTATTGCTTCGTATAATGATACGCATCAGCACACGGTGTCAATCCGAGGAAATCATCTTTCCAATATTGCGCTTCAAAACCTTTGCTGAGGTTGTCCAAAATTACGACACGTCGACCATCGCTTTGCGAAGTATTAAAAATAAAAGCACCTTTATCCAATTTGTTGATATTGATGCCTAATTCAGGGTCGAGCATATAATTATCGCCACTTTCTTCGGCTTTTAAGAAAATTTCTTTGTTTTCTGTCTTAAAAATACCAATGGCATCGCAGAGTTCGTCCTCTAAAATACAGTTTTCAAAGTATGCCAAATAGATTTCACCGCCTTTTACTTTTGGGTGAGTCGTTTTAGTATATAGATGTTTTGAAATATTTTTAGACAATTCTAAAAATAAATCTTGATTGGCAAAAAATTGTCCAGTAAAGTTGAAAACTTCGTTGAGTTGCACATCGGAGGAGTGAACAAAACGATGAAATTCATTTTTATCAGCAAAAGGTTTGGTAAAACTATTGGTCAGAATGTCTGCCAAAAACTCATTGCGAAGGTCGATGACATCAGAGGAAAGGAAAAGTGTTTCGTCAATTCCTTGGTTGCCAACATAGTGAACGGCTACATGGCGAAGCGTTGCGGATTGTAGATTAATCATTGGTACTTGTTTGTAATTCTCAAAGGTAAAAATTTTTTTTATACATTAAAATTTTTTCATATTAATTTGTGATAATATTTTGTAAAAAATATTTTTACTTGAAAAAAATTACGAAAAATAAACATTTTAGGCGTTCTTTGTATTTTCATCTGTCTTTTTTAAAAACATAAAATTAATTTATATACATTATTTTTACTATAAAAATGTCCAATATATTTTCCATAGATTACACCATTTTCACTTTTCAAGACTACAAGATGAGTTTGATAGAACTCGTCGGAACGCTTTTTGGTTTTTGGGCAGTTTGGCTCAGTACCAAAGAAAAAGTGAGTAGTTGGTACATTGGCATTTTGAATGTCGTTTGCTTTTTTTGGATGTTCTACCAAATACAGTTGTACAGCGATATGCTTCTACAAGTCTATTTTTTTGTAACAAATCTAATAGGTTGGTATTTTTGGACGCATCCGAAAAAAGGTGATGAAAATTTTTCCCATCAATTAAAAATCAACGTTTTAAATCAGAATCAAAAAATAGCAACTGGTATTTTTATAGCATTGGGAACATTTTTGGTAGGTTTATTCATTGGACAAATCCATGAAATCATGCCTTATTTTTTTCAAAAACCAGCTGCTTTTCCTTATTTAGATACTTTTATTTTGATGGCAAGCATTGCAGCTCAATACCTTTTGACCAAAAAATACATCGAATCTTGGTTGTTGTGGATTGCTGTTGATGTCGTTGCAACGGGCGTTTATTTTCAAAAAAATATTTTATTGACCTCGTTTGAATATTTTGTTTTTGCCGTTGTAGCAGTGTATGGCTTTTTAAATTGGCAGAAAAATAGAAAAATAGTTTAAGTCAGTAAGTCGCAGTACGCTATGCGTAGTTTAAGTCGTAAGTCAGAAAGTCGCTGTACGTTATGCGTATTTAAGTCGTAAGTCAGAAAGTTACTGGTTATCAATAGTTTATTCCATTATTCTAAAAGTTTGCTATTGTTTATAATTATTGTATTGTTTTGGTTTTCAATTAGTTAGAACCATTTCAAACCATTTCAAACATTAAATAACTAAAGAAACAGTGTATTTTACAATAATTCAAAATGTTGATTGTTTCAATTAAAACATATATTAAGCGATTACAAGTGTCATTAGAAGAAAAAAATGGTTTTTGGCTTGGCTTCTTTGCGTTGCTAATGCTGATGGCTTGGTATTTTCAAGGGCTTTTGATTTTTCCAAATGGTTTTATGGGCATCAGTGGCGATGGTTATAAAAATTATGCAACGATTGAATACCATGTAAAAAACGATGCTTCTTACCACCGTTTTGAAGGCATGAATTATCCTTACGATGAACACCTTGCTTTTGCTGATGCACAGCCGATTTTGGCAAATGCCATTAAGTTTTTTTCTACACATTTTATAGATGTAGCTGACCATACAAGAGCCATTATTCATACATTTTTATTGCTTTCTGTACTGTTTTGTTTTTTGTTTATCTATTTGATTTTCAGACTATTAAATCAAAAAAAACATTTTGCTTCGTTGGCAGCTTGCGGCATTACTTTCCTTTCTCCGCAGTTGGCACGATGGGAGGAACATTATGCCTTGGGCTATCTTTTTGTCTTGCCAGCCTTGATTTATTTTTTACTTTTATTTCACAAAAAAGATGATTTTCGATACAGTTTTTTGATAGGATTTTTGACGATTTTTGCAGCGCAGATTCATTTGTACTATTTTGGAATCATCGTTTTGTTTGTATCATCTTTTCATTTCTGGAGAACGGGTTTTAACCCGTTTATTATAGAACGGGTTAAAACCCGTTCTCCAGAAATGAATAAACGGGTTAAAACCCGTTCTCCAGTACATTTCGCCGTTCAAATCATTCTTCCCGTTGCTTTTATTGCTTTTTATTGGCTAAAAATAGGAGATAAGATTACAGATAGACCTTCTGTTCCTGGCGGTTTTTTGACGTATAAAGCCTTGTGGCAAGGACTTTTCAACCATCAAAACAGCTTTGTTTTCAACTTTATTCAATGGAAAACACCTTACATTTTTTCTTTGATGGAAAATGTGGTGTATTTGGGAATTGCTGTGTTCTTGGGTGGTATTTTTTTGACAATAAAAAAAATTGATAGGCGGCTAAATTCGTCATTGTTACTTCTGCTATTAGCTTCTTTACCACTTTTTTTGTTGGCGTTGGGCTTGCCGTTTATCATTTCTGACTGGGAAAAATACTTGGAATGGACAGGGCCGTTGCAACAGTTTCGTGGCGTTGGACGCTTCGCTTGGGTCTTTTTTTACCTTATAAATATTTTTGTTTTTGTAGCAATTGGCAATTATGAAGGTCGTTTTAAAACCTGGATTCAATCGTTTTTTCTTTTGATTTTATTACTTGATGCGGCTTATTTGCATCGAAAACCAATGAGCATTTTGCCACACGATTTTTTTTCAAAAAATATACAAGTATTTGAAAATCAAAAAAATATAGATTGGAAAAAATACCAAGCGATATTGCCTTTGCCTTATTTTCAGATTGGTTCAGAACAATTTGACATTGCTGCCGAAAAAGAAACTTTGCCTTATGTTTTTCATTTTTGTATTGAAAAAAAATTACCTTGTATGGGCGCACAAATGAGTCGAACTTCGTTTGAGCAAATGTACCGTTTGCAGCGTTTTGCCACTGTTCAAAATGAAGAAAAACCTTTATTGCTTGATGATTTGAAAACTGGAAAACCTATTTTAATCATTCAAAATAAAAAGGCTTTTGAGAAAGATACAATCTACAAATCGTGGAATCATTTTGATGTGAAATACTTGGCTGAAAATGAATTTTTGCGCTTTTACGAAAGCAATTTAACGTGGGAAAATCAAATAAACGCTGATACTTTGCCAGATTTCGCAACAAAAAGGCTGTTACTTCACGAGGAGAATATTGTTTTTAATGGAAATTTGGAAGGACAAAAAGCAAATCAAAACCATATTTTGAGTTTTGATTGGTTGTGTTCTGAGCAATCTCAGCCTTTGTTAGAGTATCAAATCAGAGAGTTAGATGCCAAAACGGGTGCGCAATTGCACTTTTTGCATTATGGCTGCCGTTATTTTCGGACAGACATGAAAAATAACCATTTTGTAAGTTGTGAAATTCCTTTTGAAACTTGGCATACTGACAGTAAGGTAGAAGTAAAACTTTTTTATCGTAAAGCAAATAAAAATGTGCCGTTGGTGTTGAAGAATTTTGCAATTAGCAACTAAGTCGTTTTAGTCGTAAGTCGCTGTACGTGATGCGTATTTTTAGTCGTAAGTCAGAAAGTCGCTGTACGTGATGCGGTATTTGACTTAGAGACTTAAAGACTTACGACTAAAAAAAGACTTACGACTAAAACTCATTTAAACTCCCATATACAGTTGTCAAAATTATATAAATCGTGTGCTTCGATGATGTCCGTAAGGCGTTTTGCGAAGGAAGGATCTTTGATATAAGGAGAACGGGCAAGCCCAGCTGCCCAGTTTTTATAGTCTGTCTTGCTATATTTGAATAAAAAACCATAGAGATTTGGGTTGGAAACCAACAAATTACCAAAGGCTTCGTAAGAAGTTTTTGCTGTCGCAAAGCTGTGAAAATAGCCGCCATTTGAGGTTTTGTATTTTTGAGACGTGCTATTTGAGCTGGTTTTCATACCAAAATGATTGTTGGCATTTCGAGCAATTTCGCTTTTACCCAAGGCAGATTCTTCCATTGCAACCGCCATGATAATGCTTGCAGGAATCTTGGTTTCGTGCATCGTATTGATGGCTGTTAGTCCATAATTTTCGATGTATTGGTACGCATCGCTTTTTTTCTGAGCAAAAAGCGGAAAAATATAGAGGATAGCGAGGAGGCTAAGTAGAGAACGTTGTTGTTGTGATGTGTTCATTGGTTTCAATAGTTAGATACTCATATACTTATTTTTAAAAATCATTTTCCAGTACAGAGATACCTTGCAACTGCGCTTTGAGTCGCAGTAAAGGTTCTGATTTTAGCTCATGTTTGCCATCAAATATAATTTTTTCATTGATAAAAATCCCATGTTGTGCCAACATAGCCTCGTGTTCTTCGATTTTTTCGGGTGTAACGAACTTGTCTTTATCGCCACAAAGAAAAAATATTTTCTTTGTTTTCCAATAATCAGCCTTAGATTTATAATCCAAATCTTCGGGCATACCGCCACCGCAAAGGACAAGCGTAGAGAAATTAGGACATTTTTCCATGATAAAACGTGCTTGCGTAGCACAACCTTGCGAAAATCCTAAAAGTATAACTTTCACATTATCAGTGAATTGTGACTTATAATGATGATAAATACTGTTGATGAAATGCGTAAAGTCAGCAATCTCATCAAGGCGATGCCTTCTTGTCATCCAAGTGGCTACGGCTGGCCCGTCGAAACCGCCCCAATAGAATTTATTTAAGCCTTCGGGTGCGACTACGAAGTTTTCTTCATCTGCGATGGCTTCAAAATTTTTGATAAAATCGTCAGCATTTTGCCCCATTCCATGGCAAACAATCCAAAGCGTTTTTACATTTTTGCTTGCCTCGCCCAAAGTATAAAAATGCGCTGTTCTGGGTACTACTAATTTATGAAAATCACTCATTTGGTATATTTATGTGAGTTATGTCTTTTAAATACAAAAATAACACAAAATTGTTAAATGTGACTGGATAAACTGAGTTTTTCGACTACTTTTATCAAATACTCGTTTTCTTGCAATGTTCCAACTCTTATTTTTAAGCAATTTTCACAAAGAATTATATGGTGGCAATTCTGCGTAAGTATTTGATTTTCTAATAAATACGAATGTATTTTTTCAGTATTAAAATTAAAACGCACCAAAAGGAAGTTTGTTTCTGATGGATATATTTTTTGGATAAACGGCAATTTTAACAACTTTTCTACCATGTAATTTTTCAACATTACGGTATCTTTTGTCCATTGATTGATTTGGTCAATCTGACCAATCATTTCTTCAAGTACTTCCAAAGACGCTTGACTAACGCCATGTTTTGGCATCGTAGCGTTCAGAATTTCGATTGTTTTTTCACTGCAAAAAGCCATTGCAATGTTTAGTCCAGCGGCAGCCCAAGCAATATCAAAATTTTGCAAAACCACTAAATTGGGATAGTTTTTGATATCGTAACTAAAACTTCGTTGGCGAGCATAATGGATAAAAGTTTCGTCCACAACGACCAATCCATCAAAATTATTCAAGATAACTTCGACATCATCGTGTGCCATCGAATTGCCCGTAGGCGTATTGGGCGAACAAAGAAAAATAATTTTTGTAAAATCATCAATCGAGCCAGCAACGCCTTCAATATCAAGTTGATAATTGCTTCCCAGCAGTGCCTTATTAATGCCAACACCTTGAATATCAGCGATTTGTGAAAAATAATCAGCAGTTGGCGGACAAACCAAAATATTGTCTTGATTGGGTTCGCAAAACGCCATTATCAACGCTGACACAAAAGCCTCATTGCTATTTCCTAAAAAAATATTTGCCGTCGGAACGCCTTTTATTACACTGATTTGTTCTATTATTTTTTTATCCAAACCATGATTTCGACGGTGATAATTGTTTGCCAAAGGCGAACCAAAGGCATTTTCATCACCATCTAATCGAAGGTAATTTTCGCTTGCAATTGTTTTTTCTTTTTTGTTTTTTTCTATTAAAGCAGAAATATTTTTTCTTAGTAAATTTTCCAATGTTTTTATATTTTAAGTAGTCGTAAGTCGTAAGTCAATAAGTCACGCAACGTGATGGCACAAGATGCACTCATAGATAGTCTTTTAATGTCCTGACTTACAATATTTTATAAATACCGATTCTCCGCAGACTTACGACTTATCGACTTACAGGCTTACGACTTAAATTTTATCCATAAATCTTTTCATATTGCGCAGTACTTCTTTCCCAAGAATTGTCAAAACCCATAATCCGCTGTTGAATATGTTGAAAACGGGCAGTATCTCGGTATAGATTCAAGGCACGATGTGTAGAAAGTACGATGTCATCAACACTTGCATTGTTAAAACGAATGCCAAAACCTTCCCAATCACCAAAATCCATGACGGTATCACGCAGACCACCTGTATTTCTGACCATCGGAATCGTACCATAACGCAAAGCATACATCTGATTCAAGCCACAAGGCTCGACTCGACTTGGCATTACGATAAAATCTGCGGCAGCGTACAAACGGTGACTCAACGCTTCGTTGTAGCCAATAAAACAATTGTAAATGCCTGGGCAAAGCGTTTTTAAGTGGTTCAAACCAGCTTCAACACTGGTATCGCCAGAACCCAACACCAAATAATTTACTTGACCCTTCGTTTCGTACAAAGCTCGACCAATCGCATCGGGCAACAAATCAGCTCCTTTTTCGCCAACCAAACGACCTATGAAAACAATCAAAGGATTATCAGGATTCAGCTGAAACATAGCACAAATCTCGTCTTTGTGTTTCTTTTTTCCTTCAAAAACGTTTTCCGCTGTGAAATGATGTGCCAAATACGCATCGTCCGCAGGATTCCAAATATCATTGTCAATACCATTCAAAACACCGTGACATTTGTAGCGAAGACTTTGGAAAAGCCCTTCCAGACCGTTGGCTTTTTCCATCAATTCGTTCATATACGACCAACTTACCGTCGTCACCGCATTGGCGCAGCGCAGCGCACAAGCCATCGGATTGACAATGCCATTCCAATCCAATGCACCAGCATTAAACTGATTGAACGCTGGCATATACGCTACTTTTTTCCAAGGAAACCAGCCTTGATAAACGCCATTGTGTATAGTGAAAATCGTTTTTACCTTGTGCAAACGGTGAAAACGATAACAATTTTGTAGCATAAAAGGCACTAATGCGGTATGGTGATCGTGGCAATGAATCACATTTGGTTGGTGTTTCCACTGCGACATCCAATCCAGCGCAGCGATTTGAAACGCCAAAAAACGCTCCGTATCGTCAGGTTCAGAATAGACCGCATCACGATTGGTCAGGCCATCAATCAAAATACAATACAAATCAAAACCCAATTTGTTTGTTTTTTCTTTCAAAACCTGATAATGCAAACGCTGTCCGCCAAAATCAATGTCAAATTCGTGTTCGTTGCTCCATTCATTTTGTTGCATGAACTTTGTGTTGTAGGCAGGCATCACAACCTTCGCTACATGACCCGCTTTGCATTGGTATTTCGGCAATGCTCCAACGACATCACCCAATCCGCCAACCTTTGCCACAGGATAACATTCGGCACTTAAATGTATAATTTCCATAATTTTAAAATACTTTTTTATAAATTCTTGAAAGCGCAAGGCTAATATTGACTGCTTTGAGAAAAACACTATTTTCGATTCCTTCCACTTCTGTTGTGCGCCAAAGATTTGGTTCTTCTCTAAAAAGAGTCGTTACTTCGGGCATATCTTGCCGCACCAAAACGTATTCTTTAAACGTTGGAATACTTTGATATTGTAAAAATTTTTGACCTTTATCGTAATCTTCCGTAGAGTCCGACAATACCTCTACAATCAGAATAGGATTCAAAATGGCATGACCTTTTTCACTTACAATCGGCTTTTCACTCACAACCACCGCATCAGGATAAACGTAAAAATTATATTTTGGCAAAAATATTTTTTGGTCGCTGCCAAAAATATAAATATCTTTTTCGTCATCTAATCCTTGATTCAAGCCAAAAACGATGTTGTTGATAATAAGGTTGTGTTTAATCGTGCCTCCTGCCATTTTTATAATTTCTCCATCAAAATATTCATAGCGTTCGCCTTCCTGCATCTCTACATCAAGGTATTCCGCCACAGAAAAATGACGTACCGACGATTGAGGTAATAAAGCTGCTGCTGCTCCCATATTTTAATTTGTATTGATTTTAAAATGCAAATATACATTTTTTTTTATTCTTTCAATCAATTACCAACCTTTCCGTTTTCATCATTCCATTCTGAAATAGTACTTGAATAAGGTACAAGCCTTGCGGTAAATCGCTATTGATAAAATACTCTTGACTACTTGAGTCTAATTTTTCAGAATAAACGATTTGACCGTTAGTATTGATAATATTGAGTCGTTCTCCTTGCCAATTTTCGGGAAGCCAAAGGCGGAATTGCCCTTGACTTGGATTAGGAGAAATGCCCATTGTTGGCACAAAAAGAGAAGCAAAACCTACACTTGTAGTACTTGTTTTTAAGGTGCTATCGCATGGAAATCCTGGATTATCAAGTGTTCCTAAACGATAATTTGGAAAATAAGGAATCGAAATGCCATGTCCTGTTGGTAATTTTAAACCATGCTGAACTACATTACAAGCCGTTCCTTTCAAATCTGGCTTGTCTATATAATGGTAATAACGCACATCGTTGCTACTATTGATGTAAATACGACAATCTGGTCCTAACTGACAAGCGTGAAAATTAGTAGCAAATGGTGCTTGAAAACCATCATATTCTGCTACTAAAACTTTACTTGCCTCTACGTCTTCTGCATAAGTGTCAAATTGGTAAACGTATTTTGCCAATGAAACATACAAATAACGAGAATTAGGCGAAAAGGCAACGCCACAACCTGCATTTGTTAAGTAATCACTGACATAAATGTATTTAAAATTACTCAACTTTCCTGTACTTCTATCAAAATCCATTAAATGAAGTTGGTCTTGTTTAAAAGGTTCATATCTTGCATACTTTGAGCCGTCAGGAGAAAAACAAGCAAATCCACCATCTTCGGTTTCTTTTACACCAATGGTTTGTAATGATGTATCTTTAATAATACCATCTGAAAACCTAAAAACATAGTATTTATTACTTAAATATTTGGGCGTAACCAACCACCAATCTTTTCCATCAGCATGTTTCGTTCCAACAAAAGTACCGCCTCCAAGGCTGTCTTTCATTATTATTTTACTTTTATAAATGACTTTACCTTTGCCTTGATTGGCACTCATATCTACCTTTGTCATGTAAAGCCTATCACTTAGTAAATATGGTAATGTTAGATAAAGTTGTAGGTTTTTATGGATTAAATAATATTCATCTTTATTTTTTATCGAAGGAATGACAAAAGAAGATTGATTGACTGGATAACCAAAGCCTCCTGTTTTACAGTAATTGGTATATGTTTTTCCTGGGTTAATTGTATCTCCATTTTCAATTTTCAAATCAAATTTATTGGCTATATAACAACCATTTGTATAAAATTGTAATTCACCTTCTGAGTTGCTAATACTAGAATTATAAACGTACATATTCATTTCTCTAAACACATAGTATGGCTTTAATGGTTTTATATTAAAGTCTATATTATTGCCTCCTCTTATGGTATCGCCAATTTTACTATTATGTCCCAGAATCCAATTATAATCATATTTTTGAGAATAGCCTTGATTAATAAAAAATAAAAATATGAAAATTTTAATAATTTTTTTTTCCATAATGTTAAATAAAAAAGGTACTGACATTTAACTATGTCAGTACCTTTTATTTTTAATGAATAATATTGATTGTAGAAATATTTAAGTTATTTACTTCATCAAAAATTTTGATAAAGTAAGAACCATTAGGAAATGAAGCTGTTTCAATTGCTTGTAAGTTGGCATCTTTGCTTAACTTACCATTGGCAATTTTTTTACCCAAAATATCCCAAACTTCAAATTGAGCGTCTTGTTTTATCGTGTATTTTATGAAAATTTGGTCTTTTGCAGGGTTAGGAAACACTTGAATTTCTGTAACGTTTTTTACTACCTTATTCAATATTTCATTGCTTTTCCCACACAAAGTCGCATCGTCAAATTCAGTCGCATAACCGTTTAAATAGCTCAATATCGCACGGGCTTTATAGACAGATTCACCTCCTGCCAAAGGACAAATATTCCCCAAATGATTCACTTTTTCTAACAAATCGTTGCTTAAGCTATCATTTTCAAAAAGGTATAATTGTGCTTGATTGACTTCAACAATGTATTGGTCAAATTCAGATTTAATTTCTAAACTATTGGCAAGTTCTCTTGAAAGTGAAATGTTATTGCTCTTACTTTTATTGGCTTGCAGTTCCATGGTGTTGATTTCTGTTCCAAGTTTTGCCACTGTACTCAAATGTGCTTTCTTCGTACTCGTTAGGCTTTGCTTTTGCTCCTTACTTAGATTTTTATTCTCAAATAAAAGTTGCGCAATACTATCAATCAATACCAAATATTGCTTTAGTTTAGCGTATTTACTTTGTTGCGTATTGCCTTCTTCTGCGTTTAAGTGTGTTACTTCATTGACACCTTTACTGAGCCAGTAAAGACGGTCTAAAGTATTTGATTTATTTTCTTCGTAAAAAGAGCGGAAATCGTCAGGAATATCATCGTTATTTACTTCTTGTAATTGTTCCCATAAATGTAATTCTCCTATACGTTGTGTTGCTTCGCTATATTGTGTAGAAAGGAGCTTTCCTTGTGCAATTGAACGATAAACACTACTATTTTTATGCGTAAAAGTAGTGGTATTGAACGTATTGCATAGCGTACTGTTTTGAAAACTTGCGTTGCTGCACTTTTCAGAAAGTTCTGGATTTGCAATATCGAAAAACCAGCCACTTGGAGGATCTATGGAAGAAGGTAAAAATCTGCTATCTTCTTGACTATCAACAATAAATGGAGATGCCTGTGCGGTACTAAAACCACCAATATGCCAAGCCGCTGCACCTTGATAATTTCCATTGTTACTCCAAAGATTACCTCTATCTAAGTCAATATTAGAGCCTGGCTGCGGTCCAATGATACTTACGCCAATATCAGGTAACATTCCCATGAGTAAGCCAGTGGTTTTGTTGTCCATCTCATTGCCTTTTACCGTTGCGGCATCGCAAACACCAATATAATTGAGTCCTACATCTGTTTTGCGCATGGTATTACAAGACCAGTCAGTATTCATACAATTGGCAGCACTGATGCCAATTGTTCTGTAAAGATTTTTAGAAACAGCCTTTGTTTTATCTTCAATGTAATTGCAATTGACCAACATTCCACTGTTTGCATCTACCTTGATGCCAAAATGTTCCTTGTTCGGTTCTTCTATATATACTTGATTATCAACGACTTTTGTTCGTCGAGCATTAGCAACATAGATACCACCTTGTCCGCCATTCACATTTACAATATTGTTAAAAATATTGAAACTTGTAGTAGCTGAACTTTGATCAGCATAGATTCCTACCCAAAGCGGCTTTGCCAATTCAGGCGCAATGCCACCTAAAAGAGTAATTGTATTTTTGAAAAAATAAGCGTTTTCATAAAACGTATTTTGAACGGCTTTAATGCCGTACTCATAAGCATACATATTGTTATTAAAAATGGTTGCTGCTTGGAATTGGCTATTTTGAATATGCACACCAACATTCACTTGTGACATTTCATTGTTAAATACATACAGATACGCATTATTTACCCAAATGGCATTGGTGCAATTAGAAAATGAAACTGCTGCATTTTTTCCCATTCCTTCACAATACAGGCTACCTTTATCTTGACGAATTCCGTAACCTGTATTATTCGGATTGTAAGGATGCTTTTTTATACTTTCAAAGTAAGAAAATATAGAATGTACATTAGCATTATTTGCGATAATACCATTATGTAAGTTTTTAAATTTATTTGAATCCCAGTGGTCTGTTCTGAATATACCATCTAAAATAATGGCATTCAAATCATTCACATATACACCTGCAAAACTTTTACCATCATAGTTTAGATTGTTAAGTGGATTTTGATTACTTTTTAAATTACCTGAGCATTCAAAAAGGTTATTTCTTAGGGTGATGTCAATATTTTTTATAAAACCATTTGAAGGACTAACAAATACGCTGATAAGATTTTTATCAAAAGTATTGTCTTCTAATAAAATAGTAGAACCGTCATGACCTTCAACAGCATATAGCGCATCAGCAATGTAAGAGTTTCTGATAATAAGTGTTGCACCACTTTCAACAATAATACCTTTCCACATACCAATGCACGTTTGAATATTGCACTTCTCAATAGTAAGCGTTTTTCCAGACTTTACGATGATTTCTGCATCTTTGAGTGGTGTTATCTCTTTTTCAGAAAAAGTAAAATCCATATCAATTTCCACTTTTCCTGCGATGTGGAGTTTGTTAGGGGCGTAGTTTATACCGTAGCAATAGCTATTTGATGTAGATGTTAATGGTTGCGTCGAAATTTTTCCAGTTGAATAACCTCGCATTTGTATTGAGCGAACATAATCACAATTTTCAATATAATACCTCATTCGAGAACCCTGTCCATTTGTAAAAGACTCAAGACAAAAGGAATGAGTATATGACATAATATTATTAATTAGAGGTTGGTATGGTGCTACTGATGTAGGATTTATTATCTGGCAATTATCCGAAATCCTATTATAAAGTCCTGGGTCTGGTGGAGTATCTTCAATGTAGTCGCCACATTTTTTCATTATTGGACCTAATGTTCCATTATTCATTACTGCCTCTGAGCATTGATTGAAATCTGGAATGCCGCAGTTTGATACGGGACTTCCACTCTTAATCACTACTTCAGCAGCCGTTCCGTGGTGCGTATGAAATAATCCTAAACAATGTCCAATCTCATGACTCAGCCAATAATCAAGAACAGAATGATTAATATTGTTTACATAACCGCCTATTAAAACACTCTTTGACACTATATTGAATGATCCCGATAATCCCGCTGCATTTTTTGGCCATATAAATATATTAATCCCATCACAGTAAGGACTTGCAATTACAGAATCTTTGAGACTTCCCTTGTCTTCAAATACTCCTTTTAAATCTGTACAAGGATCAAATGGAGAGTTTGATATTGTTTGCATTCCTGTTATGTACAAAGCGGAATCTTTGATTATGTTGTAAGGCTTGCAGAAGTACAAAAAAATATCCTGCTTCGCATACTCCTCTCTTGTTTTTCTAATGCTGCGTCTATTATGCTTTCGTCTTCACCACCAGAACCATCTTTATCAAGAATAATATGAGGATAAATTCTAATAATAGCTGATTTGTTAGAATAAAGATTGTCATTAATATCAAACTTACATCCATTGCTAATACCACCTATTGTTACTATAACTTTTTGATTTAATGCAGGGTTTTGGGCTAATAATTTAGAGCAAAGCTGAAAAAGAAAGAAAATTAAAAGAAAATTAAATTTTTTCATCTTGTAAAGTAATTTAAAAATAGTTGAAAATTACCCATGCGATAGATTTTTTGCCTATAAATAGCATGGGCGTTCCGATTGTTTGTAACCACTGAAGGCTCTAGTAAACCTGATAATCAACAAACAAGGGAACGCCCGCACTATTTTACAATAGTACAGGCAGTCCGCAATGTTTCTTTCTACTTGATTACCAAAATTTGTGAATTTACTAGATTTACAGTGGTAGCAAAAAGTTTTTTGTGCGAAACCGCAATTTTTTTATTTCATGGCTTCCGACAATACTCTGTTGTAATTGTACAAAAGCGGTAAGTAGCTATTTATTCGAATAAATATTAAGGCAAATATAACGTTTT
>JAYWHK010000134.1:0-3657 GCA_043777755.1 Saprospiraceae bacterium | reverse complement strand
TTACTTTAATACTGTTTTAGCCAAGCCATTTAAGTGGTCTTATAATGGTAAGCCTTGTAAGTCTTAATTCGTTAGCCATTTAATGGTCGTGGCAGTAGGGTGTTTTTACACACGAATTTACACAGAAAATTCTTTTGATATTAAAAAAACCGCCCCTTTTCAATGCATCGAAAAGGGGCGGTTTTTTTAATATCTAATCTATTGAAAATCTACACTCAAAAAGTTTTTCCTTTGAGAAGATTAACTTCGTTAAGGTTTTGACCATTTAGATGGATATTGTCTTATTTCACTATTTTCCTTGTCTCACTTGAGCATTCGAAAGGGTGGGGTTATAACGATAATTTGGAATATCTTGATTGCCCACTTGACCGTAACCAACTCGTATTTTTAGGTTGCTAATGGCTTTTGAATTTTTCAAAAACCCTTCGTTTGAAATCGTCCAAGCTGCCGCCGCCGAAGTAAATGTTCCCCATTTATGCCCCGTTGCAAACTTAGAAGAACCATCAGCACGAACCGTTGCGGTCAAGCTATAACGATTATCAAAACTATATACAGCACGTCCGAAATAAGACTCCAACGCTGCAGAACCTGCATAACTATCGCCTGTCTGACCATTTTTATCGCCAACGCTCAACTCCTTTACGTCATTGGTAATAAAACTCGTACGAGAAGAAGTTGTACCATACCAACGAGATTCCTGAACTTCATGTCCAGCCATCGCAGTGATGTTGTTTTTACCCAGAGCTGTTTTATAAGTGAAATAATTTTTTAAAATCCAAAATTGATTGTTGTTTGAGCCTTTCAAAGCGGCAGCCGTAGGGTTGCTTGCTCTGCCCCATTGATAAGTCGGGCGGAATTGGTCATTTTTACCAAAAGTCAAATCCGTTCCTAACTCTGTTCTGAATGTCAGGTTTTTCAAAATGCTCAAATCAGCGTACATATTTCCCATTACTCGACTTCTCGTAACAGTATTGTCAATTAACAAAGCTTTGGCAACTGGATTCACGCCAACCACTGCGCCATTGTCAATCACAGGACCACCGAAAGAGCCATCTGCATTTCTAACAGGAACATCAGGCGATTGCAAAATAGCACTTGACACGACACCTTCGCCATCATCATTCAATGTAATGCGCTCTTTTGTCTGGCTCGTCGTGAAATTTGTACCTACTTTGAACCATTTTTTAACTTGATTATCCATATTCAAACGAACCGAATAACGGTCAAAACCAGAACCTTCGATGATACCATCTTGATTCATATAAGCTCCAGAAATATAATATTGTGACTTTTCGTTACCGCCAGAAATACTCAATTGATGGCTTATCATGTCTGCGGGTTTCATCAATTCACGTTGCCAATCTGTTCCGATACCTAACAAACTTGGGTCACGAAACTCTTGACGAGTGCCGATGCCATAAGAAGTTGCCATTTCGTTTTGAAATTTCGCAAACTCATTTAAAGGCAACACATCTAAAAAACGGCTTGGAGATTGTATGCCATAAAAGCCGTCATAAGCGATTTTTCCATCGTTCGATTTTCCACGCTTTGTGGTAATAATCACAACGCCATTCGAGGCTCGAGAACCGTAAATTGCTGTTGCTGAAGCATCTTTTAAGATGTCAATGCTCATAATATCGCTTGGATTCAGTGAAGACAAAGGACTCAAAGCCGTTTGTCCATTGCCACCGCCAGCCCAAGAGAAACCACTGCTTGCGCCTTGACCCGTACTCGAAATGTTTTGACCATCGCCCGAAACTGGCACTCCATCAATGACATACAAAGGTTCATTGTTGCCATTTAATGAAGTGATACCACGAATTCTGACCGAAGCCGAACTACCTGGCTGACCAGAGTTATTCGTCACAACTACGCCCGAAGCCTTGCCTTGCATAAGCTGATCTACACTGGTTTGCGGAATATTTCTAAGTTCATTGACCTTGATAGACGAAATCGAACCTGTAATGTCTTCCCGTCTTTGTTATCCATAACCAACGACAACGACCTCTTTCAAAATCTTATTGTCTGCGCTCAATTGAACTTGAAAAACAGGAAGCACCCCGATTTCTACCTCTTTATTTAAGTAACCAGTGTAAGAAAAAACCAAGGTTTTAGCGTCAGTTGGAATAGACAACGTAAAATTACCTCTTTCGTCGGTCGTTGTACCGATAGTAGGGTTTTCTTTGACAAGAATAGTTACACCAATAAGTGCTTCGTCATTATCGTCTTTTACTTGCCCAATGATAGTTCTATTAATGGGTTTGGTAGGATAAATTTCTTTTTTCAACATACTAACCTGAGCGATTTCTTGCGCTGCAATGTTATTAAATGTCAAAACAACACTTAATAAAAAAGATAAAGAAAAAAATCCAGATTGCTGGAGTAGTTTTTTATTCATCTTATTTTTAATTTTATTGAAAATGTATTGGACAGTTCTTAACCTAAAAGTGTAAAAACACTTAAAAACAAAGATATACACAACGGATATTGGTTCTTAATATTTAAAGCAAGAACAAAGTTAGTTACTTTCAAAGTGATGCCAAATATATGACAAGTTTTTGTATTGCAAAAATAATTTTTGTTTTTTTCGATAAAAGAAATATTTTTATCAAACCACCTTAGTTTTTAGTCTAAGTCCTCGTTATCGTTTAGTTTATATTAAGCAAGTACTATATATTATATCATTTCTCCTGGATTCGGAATGAAATTTAAAAAAGAATCCATTTGTTTATTGTAGCGTTCCTTATTTAAAGTATAAAAAAATGCACCTTTTTTGGAAAAACCCTTTTGTTTTTCTCCTAATTTTATCAAAAGTCCTGTCGAAAGCATTTTTCGACTAAAATTTCGTTTTTCAAAAATTTCTTCATAAATCGCTTCGTACAAAGTTTGTAATTGAGGAATCGTAAATTTTTCGGGCATTAATTCAAAACCCAAAGGGTGAAACGCTGCCTTGTAACGCAATCGCTCCTTTGCCAACTGCACCATCGAAGCATGGTCAAACAACAATTCGGGCAATTCGCTTATCGGAAACCAAGCCGCATCAAACTCATGCGAGATTTTCGCCTCATAATCAGGCACATTCACTAAGGCAAAATACGCCACCGAAACAGTCCGTTCAATCGGGTCACGCTCGGGATTTCCAAAAACTGAAAGCTGCTCCAAATACACCTCTGTCATGCCCGTCAATTCAAACAAAACTCTATCCGCTGCTTGTTGCAAATTTTCAGACGGCTGCAACCAACCGCCCATCAGTGACCAAGTTTCTTGTCCTTCTGCCACACCACGATTTACCAAAAGTAGTTTCAGCTCCGAACCATCAAAACCAAAAATAATAGAATCTAATGCTACCAAGCACTTCGTCTGTTCCTTATATTGATTTAAAATATGTAATTTCATAAAAACTAATCAAAATTCTCTGTAATAAAAGCCTTTCCCTTTGAGGCAAGGATTTAGAATATACCTTTATTTCGTGTCAAAATTACACTTATATTTTGGTTTTAAAGAATTTATGATTAAAAATTTTTACTTTTGCAAAAAAATAAATTAAAAAACTATTATTTTATACTCGATGTTCCAGTTTTTGAAATTTTAGGTATAAATTTTTTAGGTGCTAAAATTTTATAACATTTTTATAATTTTTATAAAAATAAAATATCA
>JAYWHK010000133.1:0-10273 GCA_043777755.1 Saprospiraceae bacterium | reverse complement strand
TATAAAAATAAAAAATTGATATTTTGCTATAAATTAAAATATTATTTTTCAAATTTTTTAAAAATGTTATGTTTTTAGAAAACTGGAACATCGAGTATAAATTAGGTTACACTGTGGTTACTGCACAGAAATTCGCACTTTTCGGAGCCAAAGTTGGTGCATCTATTGGGATTGCAGGAGGTCCTGCTGGTCTTGCAGTAGGTGCAATTATTGGTGGTGCGCTTGGTGCTACTGTTGGTGTTCTTGTGTATTGGGCTGATTTAAAGGCTTGTAAAGAGGCTTGCCTTGACCCTGATCCAGTTAATACAAGCGGAACTACTGACCCTTGTAAAGGAGCTACTGATTTGGCAATAAAAATAAATGGTTGTGGTCTAACGCAAGAATTTGTTGCAACAGGACAAGGTAGTGGTGTAAACGTATTTCAAGGACCCGTTACAGGGGCAACAGTGAACAATGTAATATCAGCTGTTCCCAATTTCTTCCTAACGCAGAGCAGTACTAATTCACCTATTTCGATTGGCTTACTTTCAGGCTGTGCTAATTCGAAATTAGATGCTATGGGTAAAAAGACGTTTGATATTCAATCTATTGTTGGAAGTACCGGCTCTATTGACATTCTTGGAGCAAGAAATGGTTGCTTACAAGCGGGCGATTGTTATAGTGTTGGAGGTGGTTTTTTAAATAACCCTAACAATACCGTAACATGGAATATACCTTCTGGTAACTATACTTACACCCAAACTGGCAATCAGGTATGTTTTGATTGGAAGGGAGTAGGTACTTACACTTTTTCTGCAACTGTAATAAATTCGTGTTCTGGTCAAACAAGAACGGAAGAGATTACTGTAAACGTAAAAAAAGGTATTTGTGAATAATTTTTAACTTTGTATCCTACTTTTTAAAATAACTTTAAAAAGTAGGATACTTTAAAATATACTATCTAAATATGAAAAAGCTATTCTATCTTGGCATTACCTCCCTATTATCTCTTACTATTGCTTGCAAAAAAGAACCCGTGGTATTGCAGCAAAATCCCGAATATATTGAGCAAGACAATATATTAGCTCAAATAGATTTTCGCTGTAAGCATGAACTTGATACTACAATAGATACCTATTTCAGAGGCACATTAAACAATCAGCCTATTTGTTATTATGATGGAGTAGATGGGCAGAAAGCATATCAAGGCTTAGTAAATGTAGTAACATCTTCAACTCCGAATTTTTCAATTGAAAATAGCAAATTAAACAAACAATTCTGGTTGGGCTTTGATAGATTTTCACTTGGTGATCCTAATGGACAGTGCCTACAGTTTGTCAATCCTATCTCAGGCGATAGCACAATAAAGGGTTGGATTGAAAAGAAAATAATACCAAACAAAGAATTGCTTATTTTAGATAGAACAAACTCTGGAGGTGCGCCTTATGACAAAGTAGATGGCTTCATTATTTATTTGTTCACAACAGGCAATTTAAATGCAATTAAACCAGGTTATTTAGGACAAGTTTCCAGTGTTGCGGGTACTCAAAGCAAAAAAAGCTACTTCAAGCCAATTTCTGTCAAGAAAGGTAATATTAATGGTTTTGAGTATTATGATTTGGAGTTTGACCTCCGTTGCGAATTGTATAAAAATCGATATGCACAAGACGCTGATGCGCTTTTTGGTGTTTTAGAAGGAAAATACCACACTCGTTTATGGCTTTAATCACTTTTAAAATATATTAAAATGAAAAAATTACTCTTATTTTTAGTTTTTACTGCCTTTTTATACAAGGGCAATGCACAGGAAATGACTCCTGCATTAGGCTATAAAAATTTTGGCTTATCATGGTTTCCACTTCCTTTTTATACTATCGACAAAAGGATAGTACCAGATAGAAGTGCAAAAAATTTGCTAAAAACAAATCCTGCCGCACACAGAGCCTTCAAACAAGGAAAAACAAGAGAAGAAATGTCTTTATTATTGCTTTTAGGAACTATGCCGCTTGGATATTTGGCGGACAAACAAAAAAGTAACGCTCCCGCTGCTTGGAGTTTGCTTGGTGTAGGTGTAGCAAGCCTTTGTGGTTCTGTTGCCTTAGACTTTAAAGCGGCTAAAAAACATCGTGAAGCCGTAGATATATACAATGACAAAATTATAGGAAGCCTTGAACCGAAAAGTGAAATTAACTTTCATTTTGGTGTTTCAAAATCTGGAAATATTGGTTTTTTTTGCAGTCTGTAATTGGTCTGTAGATTTGCCTACACAAGAAATTAAAGTAGTAGAAGGTGACTTCTCCGTATTGAACTGAATAAAAACACTGTTCCAATAGAAAAGAAAGTAACTGTTATCATCAATTAAAAAAGGACGTCTCCACTTCAAAAGAGAACGTCCTTTCAGATAACAAATTGTGTCATAGCTTTGGTTAAGCCGCTTTCAAAATTTGGGATTTGGGTATATTAATAAAAAACTGAGTTCCTTTGTTGAGTTCTGATTCAAACCAGATTTTTCCGCCGTATTTTTCTACGATGTTTTTACAAATTGACAAACCGACACCGTTTCCTTCGTAGTTTTTGGTTTTGTCCAAACGCTGAAAAAGACGAAATACTTTGTTCTCGTAAGCTTTGTCCATGCCAATGCCATTGTCTTCGACTTTGATTTGATAGCTACTCTCCGATTCCGAAGCCGAAATGATAACTTTTGGCTTTGCTTCCACAAATTTGATGGCATTTCCAATCAAATTTTGCATCAATTGAATCATGTGAAGCTGATTCATAGGGATTTTTATGGCGTGTCCTACATAATTTATAACCGCATCTTTTTCTTCAATAGCGGTTTTCAAATTAGAGGTCACAACCTTCACGACATCGCCCAAAACCACTTCTTCGCTGTTCGCTCGCTCGGTTGTCAAAGAAGACAGATTCAGTAAGCCAACGAGCAAATCGTTCATTCTTTTTGCACCATTCACAATAAAACCCATGTATTCTTGCGCACTTTCATCAAATTGATGTGAATAACGGCGTTGCATTAAGTTGGCAAAACTTCCTATATTCCTCAAAGGCTCTTTCAAATCGTGTGCAGCAGCATAAGCAAACTGTTCTAACGATTCGTTTTGCTCTTTCAAAACCTTGTTTTGCTCTTCGATTTGTTTGTTTTTCAAATGCAAAGCCTTGTTGTTCTGATTGCTCAAACGAATAAAATAAAAGCCAGCAACAAGGAGTGCCAATGCCAAAATACCTCCAAAAATAAACCACAAACGGGTCTGACGGTACTTTAATCCTTGTATTTCGTTTTCTGTTTTTTCAGAATCGTACTTCAATTTCAGTTCCGCAATACCTTTACTGTGCGATTCATCATAAATGGAATCTTTCAAAACGGTTGCAATACCAGCATATTTGTAGGCTTCTTCGTAATCACCTGTTTTCTCATAAACCTTTGCCAAATAAGTACTACTTTCTCTTTTTAGTTCTCTATAATCACATTGATTTGCAGTGCGATAACCAATTAAAAAGCTATTTTTGGCATTTTCTATTTGATTTTCGCCCAAATAAAGTGCGCCTAACTTAATATTTAGCTCCGTCATACTTCTTTTTGAAACATATTTTTCATAGATTTTACATTCCAAAAAGTAAGATTTTGCTTTTGTATATTCTTTTTTTTGCGTATAAGTATCTGCAATATAAAACAAAGAACGGGCAATTAAAGGTCTGAAAGTCAATGCTTTAAACATTTCTAATGACTTAAAAAACTTTTCCAATGCTTCGTCATGCCTTTTGTTGATATTTAAAACTTTTCCATAGTCAAAAATAATACTTGCCATCAAGGTAGAATCCTTCAAATTATCAACTTGCTTGTATGCTTTTTCAATTGTTTCAAGTGCTAACTCATTGTTACCCAACTTAGTATAAGTAATCGCCAAATTTTGCATCGTATTGACCGCATCTGAAATAGAGTTCCGTTGGTCTGCTAATTTCAACGACTTGATGTAACTTTCTACCGCCTTTTCGTATTCTCCACTTGCCTCATATAAAGTACCTAAACCATAGTGGGCAAAATCTTGTAATTTAAGATTTTTTTCTTTTTCAGCCAATTCAAGTGATTTGGTGTAATTGTCTTTTGCTTCCTTAAAATTCCCTTTTCGTTTTTCAACAATTGCCAAATCAATATAAGCACCCATTTTGGCTTCGATATTACCAGAAAGTTCCACATAAGCCAATTCTTGTAAATAACGCTCTTTTGCCTTATCCAACTGATTGTCTTCTTCGTAAATTACACCAGCCGTTTTCTCGATTTTTTGTAACAAATCATATTTTTGAACAATGGTATAATTTTTACCACTTTCTACTAAAAGAATTGCTTGTGTAACGATTTCGATGGCTTTTTTCACATCATCTCTTGATGTTGCACTCGCCTTTTCCATCAATTCTTTTATTTCTGGAGGCAATTCCTTAAAGAAATCATCATTGCATTTGCCATCGGCAAAAACAAATTGAACAGTAAAAAATAAGACAATAAAAATGTAAATTTTTTTCATCTGATTGCGTGGTTTATTCGTTTGGTTAAAAGTATTTTAAATAAAAAATTGTTCTTGTGGTTTCTTGTTACAAAGATACAACTTAAAGAAAAAATAAAATATACATTTAATCACTTTTTATGACATGGTAAAAACAAATCAAAAATATACTAAATAAACATAAATCATTGACAATTAGGATTTTAACAAATTATAATAATTTTATATAAAATAATAAATAGTGATACTGATGCGGATGTTTTTTATATACTAAAAAAATAATTTTTATAATTTATAGAAAAACCGTATTTTTGCAAAAAAATTGAAATCCATCAACAAATGTTTAGTAATAGTTACGATTTTGACGAGTTAGAAGACGTACTCGTTGCAGAAGATGATACACATACAGGCGAACCAGCCTATCTAATAGTACACAACGACGACCACAATACTTTTGATTGGGTCGTAAAATGTTTTGTAGATATTTTAGACCACAGTTCCGAACAAGCAGAGCAATTGTCTTTGATTATTCACAGCAAAGGCAAGGCTACGGTCAAAACAGCCCCTAAAAAAATACTCAAACCATTGCGCAGAGGCTTGGTGGATAGAGGACTTAAAGCGGTTATTGAAGACTGAGAGAAAGTCGAAAGTCGAAAGTCGAAATGTAAAAGTCAAAAATCGAAAGCCGAAAGTCGAAATGTGAAAACATCCCAGTGTAGAGCTGTTTTAAATCAAAAAAAATGCTGGTATTGCGGTTGTGATACAAGCATTTTTTGTTAAATTGTAGGCGGAAGCTCCAGCTTGCGTCAAAACAGCTACAAATAAAAAAAATAAAAATGAATCAAAACAGACGAGATTTTATCAAAAACAGCAGCCTTGCAAGCCTTGGTATCATGACCTCGCCTTTGGCTTCTTCAAAAACACAAACGACTGACAATCAGTTTTTTAAAAAAGAAAAAGACAAACTTAATGTCGGTTTTATAGGCGTTGGATTGCGTGGTAGAGATCACTTGGAGCAAGTCCTTTACAGGGCTGATTGTAACGTGGTCGCCATCAATGACAACGACCCAAATTCTATTGCCGAAGCTCAAAAATTGATTGAAAGCAAAGGTAAAAAACAAGCAAAAGTATTTTTAGATGGTGACAAAGGCTATCTTAAAATGCTGGAAATGAAAGACTTAGATGCTGTAATTATTGCAACACCTTGGATTTGGCACAGCGAAATGGCAATAGCGGCTATGAAAGCTGGAAAATACGTTGGTGTTGAAGTTTGTGGCGCATTCTCCTTAGATGAATGTTGGCAATTGGTCAATACGCAAGAAGAAACGGGTGCGCATTTGTTTTTCTTAGAAAATGTATGCTATCGTCGAGATATTATGGCGATTATGCAAATGGTTAAGGAAAATTTATTTGGAGAATTAATCCATACCGAATGTGGCTATCAGCACGATTTGCGTGAAGTAAAATTCAACGATGGCAAACAACCTTATGGTGGTGGCGTGGAATTTGGAGAAAAAGGTTTCAGCGAGGCAAAATGGCGAACACAGCAATCCTTGCATCGAAATGGCGACCTCTACCCTACTCATGGCATCGGGCCCGTATCTAAAATGCTGAATATCAACCACGGAAATCGTTTTTTGTACTTGACCTCTACGGCTTCTCACGCCAGAGGTTTGCATGATTTCATCGTAAAACACCCAAAAGGCGGCGAAGCACATCCCAATGCAAAACTTGAATGGAAATTAGGCGATGTCGTGACTACTGTTTTGAAATGCAACAATGGACAGTCCGTTATTATCAGCCACGATACGAACCTTCCTCGACCATATTCTCTTGGATTTAGGGTTCAAGGAACAAAAGGAATTTGGATGGATGTCAATAAATCATTGCATATTGAAGGCGTTACAAAGGCGCATCAATGGGAAAAAGCGGAAGATTTTTTAAAAAAATATGACCATCCGCTTTGGAAAAAATACGAAAAAGAAGCCGAAAATGCAGGACATGGCGGCATGGATTATTTTTTGATTCATTCCTTTATTGAAAGTGCCAAGCGCAACGAAAAACCAGCAATTGATGTCTATGATGCGGCTACTTGGTTGGCGATTACGCCTCTTTCTGAGCAATCAATCGCTACAGGAAGCACTCCTCAGCCTTTCCCAGATTTTACGAGAGGTCGTTGGACAGAAAGAAAAAATACTTTTGGCGATAGTGAATTGTATTGAGTGAATTAAAGTAATTTTCAACACGAATTTTCACAAATTAATACACGAATTTCACAAAATTTAGTGCTAATTCGTGTATTTCGTATTGAAAATTGTAACTGTTTAGCACTGCCGTAGGCAGTTTTTTAAAAACACATAGAAACATAGCCAAATTTTTAATAATTTTATTTTATAAAATTATTAAAAATCTATGTTTCTATGTTTCTATGTGTTTAAAAAAATACCACTTTCGGTGTTACTAAATAAATACTAAAAATTACACTAATGGCAATTAGCTGAAAGCTTATTTTGATAATAAAACCATAGTTACTCTATCATCAACCATTTTACAACACTTTGCTTATCACCATTTTTTATACTGATAAAATACATTCCAGATGGCATTTGTGGCAAATGATTTTTCAAATTCAACTCGACAATTCCTTCAATGGACTTATTTTTTTGCTGAAAAATCAATTGTCCGCTGACGGAAAAAATTGAAATTTCGGCATTTTGTGGAATCGAATTTAGATAAACCTTGTCGTATTGTGTTTTAAAAAATGGATTTGGATAAACACTAATACTCTGTTTATCAGCGTTTTGCAAAATATTTTCAGTACTTACCAAAGGTTTTGGTGTTCCTGATATATTTTTTATCAATTGGGTACTTTCAATATAAGGATTTTGCTGACCTAACCCCGTTTTTTTATCAAAGCTTTTATAATTGTTGTGAGCGTAAGCAATAACCACAAAGTGGTATTTTTTTCCATTAACCAATTGATTGTTAGGACTACTTGCAAAAGCGTCAGTTTTTACTTCCAAGCTATTTTTAATACCAGAATCACTTCCAGATGCCCTTAGTATTGGATTAAATATAGGCAAAATTGGGTTTAATGGGTCGCTTACAGCATTCCAATTGTAGATTTCTTTAACGCCATTGTTCACGTCAAATTGAGCAATCAAACGAGCTTTATTGAGGTCGTTTTTGTCTTTAATAATATCAATATTTTCATCTGCGAGTTGATAAATTTTATAGCCTTCAAACTTGTAAAATGTATCTTTTGCACCCAATTCAAAAGCCAATGGGATTTCATTGCCATATCCTTGCAATAGGTTGTTGCTACTCGGATTGCTATTGCCCCAATTCAAAATGAGCGATTTGTCTTGCTCAATGGTTTGCATTTGTGGTGCATCAGGACCTCTTAGTCCAAAGCAACGTTCAAATTTCTCTCTTGCTTTCAAAGATGCTTGACGAATAGCAGCAAGATTCACATTCGCACCACCTTTCTGATAGGCTACCCATGAAATGGCAAAACTTAGCTCTTGAACACTCCCTGATTTTAATAAAAAAGGACCATTATTGTAAAGACATCTTCTATCTCCAAAAGGCAATTTAGCAGAAGCCATAGACCAACCTTTTGGGTCATTTGGTTCGCCATTGAAAGCATATTTTGTAATTTTGGAAGGGTCTGTATTGCTTGGATTGTAACCCGAACCTCCTACAGTCAATGGAGTACCATCACGCCAAAGACCATTCATGTAGTTGTAATAATGATTTGTAGAAACAGGATCAGTCATAGGTGCTGGTGATTGAGCAACAATGTTGTTATTAAAATACATAAAAGAAGTCTTGATTTCTGTTCCATCAGTATTTTTCAAAGTATTGATTTGCTCAATACCCAAAACTGGTGACTTATCGCCGTAGCTATCAATTAGAGGATCGCAACCATCTACATCATTTTCATTGTAAACATACATCATGGCTCTTTTAGAGGCTAAATAATTGGGTTTAGTATCTACACCAATATAATCATCTACATAACAGCCCAAATCAGGATCCGTCCAAAGAGAAAGAAAAACGCTGTCTAAGTTTTGACTTGATCGGTTAGTGGCTTTGTATTGTAAAAAAGTAGCATTGTTCAACTCGTCATTTGTGGCATAAGCAAAAGAGGTGGCATGAACTTCCATTCCTATTGCCTGCCCATTGCTCTGTGTATGAACACCACCAGCATCATTGAACATCCAAAACACCATTTGGTCAGGCTGAGAAGTGGCATCGCAGCTTGCTTTTGTGTTCAGTCTTGGATAATCTCCATGCAAAGGATTGTAAAGATTATCGCCATTTTTATCATAAAACGAAGCGTAATTTTTTGTACTTACAAATGAAAATCCATGAATAACCTGAAAAAAAGGATTACCTTTGGCGGGCCAGCCTTTGAGGTTTTTAGGAATTTTAGCATCAAAATCTGAATCTGTGACCTTTCCATTGGCATCTTTGTTCGCTTTATTGTAAGCCTCTTTAAATGCATCAATTTCGGTTTTAAGGACTTCAAAATGCTTATCCCAATTGGCACATTCATTTGGCGCAATGGTCGCATTGTCAGCTAATGGACCAGGCCACCAATCATTGTCCGCAAGACTTCGATACATATTACAGGCTGTCTTGATATTTCCACCAGCATCTACTCCGCCCATCCAAAGAGCCGCTGCAAAAATAGAGCTAACCTTCGGCGTCCCAGTTGGCACATTCGGGACAACATAAGACCCATAACCCTTTAAATTCCACCAAAGGTCACCTCCACCTTGTAGGCGAGCGCGAACATTGTTCACTTTCAAATCAATTTGTGATTTAGATTGTGCGCACTCTGCCGAAAAAGTAGTTTTACTTTTTACTGCTTTGAGTTCAGTAGGTTTTCCATGAGAATTCATGGGAAGGTATGCGAAGGCATGAATCGCAAACAAGCAAAAAATTGAGGATAAATAGTTTTTTTTCATAACTAAGTTTTTTTGTGTTTAAAATAAGTTTTTTTTTAATTGAAATGCAAATTACAATCAATATGTTAATATTACAATATCAACACAGTCATTTTTTAAAAGAGAATGTGTGAATGAGGCATTTGACTGTATGAGTGAGAAAAGTAATATATAAAAGAATTAGATAATCAAGGATAAATCTCTTTTAAAATGGTTTTTAGAACTTGAATTTAAGATTCAAAACAAAAAACCTATCAGACTTTCAAATCTGATAGGTTTTTTGTTAAAAAATAGTAAAAAATAATATTATTCCATCATCAACCATTTTACAACACTTTGCTTATCGCCATTTTTGATACTGATAAAATACATTCCAGATGGCATTTGTAGGATTTGGCTTTTCAAATTCAACTCAAGAGCAAGGTTCGTAGTAGTATTTTTTTGATAAAAAACCCTTTGTCCATTGGTTGAAAAAATTGAAATTTCGGCATTGTCTGGAACACCATTCAAATAAATCCTATCGTGCTGGGATTTGAAAAATGGATTTGGATAAACACTAATGCTCTGTTTGTCAGCGTTTTGCAAAATATTTTCAGTGCTTACCAAAGGTTTTTCTCCAATCGAAAAACCATAGCTTGGATAATTGCTATTTGTCCCGACACCTTTCAATACTTTATAAGCCGTATTCACACGCAACTGTATAAGCGCATCATTCGGAACGATGCCGTCTTGGTAAGAAAGTAATTTTGTACCTTCTGCATGGTACGACATTGAAGTCCAAGTAATACGTCGAACAACGTTTGTTTTTGATGGCGAACTTTTATT
>JAYWHK010000132.1:0-10306 GCA_043777755.1 Saprospiraceae bacterium | reverse complement strand
CACCATCACTTGTTTGTTGTATTGATTGACCACCATCATAATTACTTCCACCAAAATTTTTTGACCATTGCTTGTTACCAGACGCATCTATTTTGATTACACCATAATCAGAATCACCATTATTTTGCGTAAAATCCCCATAGTTCGATTGTGAACCTCCCAATAATACATAACCACCATCAGATGTTTGTTGGATAGAATGGCCAATATCACTATTAGAACCGCCAAAATTTTTAGCCCATTGCTTATAGACTTGTGCATACGTGAAGTGCTGTAATAAGAGGACTGTGAAGCAAAGGAAAAACTGCTTTGCTTTTGCACTTTTGCAGTAAAGGCTTGCAAAAGGATTAAATTGTATTTTTTTCATTGTTAGAAATTATTTTTTATTAAAAAAGAGATTTAAAAAAGTATTTTTTGGGGTTATAGTCAAAACCCTGCCTGCGTTTGGGTATTAAATGTCAAAACTCGTAAGCCAATAGTTTTTGAGTAAAACTTTGATTAGAGCGCAAGACAGACATGATGTCAGACCCATGTTTAATTTTCAAAATTTCAGTTGCCCAATTGAGTATTTTCCATTTATTGGTCATTTGATTGTTCCATTTGTATTCAGGATAAGAAGGCGTAGCACTTTCAACAGCGAATTGAGCGATTTGCTTTGCATTCATTACCAGAAATTTTTCATCTTCGGTTAGTTCCGCAATACGGCGTTGTACCCTAAAATAATTGACCTGTTCAATTTTTTGAAACGCTCTACCCAAAAAGGAAAAAAACTGATTGTCAGCTACTTCTTCTTTTTTCAATGCTTCCACCATAAGCAGGTCTTTTTCAAACTGAGCATGGGTTAGCTCCATTTTTCCTTGCACTTGCTTTTTTATTTCGGGCAAATTGAGTGTTGCTTTTTGCCCGTCAGCGAGTTTGGATTTAGCGTAGGTACTTATCAGGTTGCCCGCATTGAATATATTGAAGTTGCTACAAATGCGAACCTCCAAGCCATAGCCAATTTCTTCGCCTTTTTCATTCATATTGATAGCAATAGAAGGAGCATACTCGTCATGTAATCCAGCAGTTCGAAACTGAACGATTGCACCGCCAGCCGCCAAATTTTCAATATCAGTGTTCAAAAGTTCTTGGTCTGATTCCGCTTTACGGACTACTTTTGTTTCCTTATCCATAATGTAAAGGCGGCGAGTATCAAGGTACAATTCAGATACCTCTACCTGCCCGCTATTATCCTTCAATGAATCAGTCCAAGTATTTCCTATTTCCTCTATCAAGGAGGAATGATGCCAAGTACCATTTTCACGGTATCGCCATATCTTTGAAAATTGTTCTTTGTTAACATCAAGGGCAGTAGGGAGTTTTTTATGATCCTCTTTACCATTTTGAGTTAAAATCTCTTGTAAAGTCATTTTAATTGATATTTTATAAGATTAAATATTATTTTTTGAGTACAGCGTATTTAAAATAGAGTGCATTTTGAAATAGGTTATATTTGGAATACATTTATTTTGAGTATATTGTATTTTGAGTACGCTGTATTTGGATTTCAGTCAAAATCTTACCAACGTTTGGTTACACTTGTATCAAGACAGCAGCCAAACTATGAAAGGTTTAAATTGTATAAGAGAGTCACACTGATTTACTATGATTTTTTCTTAATTCATCCTAAAATCCTAATAAATCAGTGTTTCCATCACTGCACCACAACAATTTTCCCATTCGCAACTACTCTTCCTTTGAGTTCTATTCTGCAAAAGAATAGACCAGCATGGGAGAGGTCGTCGGCATGGAGTTGAATAGTGGTTTGGGTGATTGGTATTTGTAGAACTAACTTCCCTTGCCAGTCAAAAATACTGAGGTTGCCACCGACCCATTCTTGTGCTACGCCGATTTGGGCGGAGCTTTGGATTGGATTGGGAGCTATTTTTATTCTTGGTAAATTTTGGTGAACAGGTGTTAGTGCTAAGGTGCTGAATTTGAGCTTTTTGATGGTTCTTTTGATAGAGTCTATCACATTCGAGGTTTCAGTATAGCCTAAGCGCAAAGATGTTTCAGCCGTAAAGGTTTTTGACTCGTTGTCTCCCGAAGGGATTTTTATGCGAAAATTCAAAAATCCAATTGATTTTCTGATGTCTTTGCTGTTCGGTACTAAAGCAATTTTTGGCAGCGTTAAAATAATTTTATTGCTATCGACGCTGGCTGTAAAAGGGTGACTCGAAGCACCCAATCTAATCTGGTCTAAGGTCAAATTTTCGGAAACTTTGTATTGAATCACAATACTTTTGGTCGTATCAGTGCCTGTGTTCACAAAAACCAAATGCGGCTCTAAAGTGATGTTGTCCTGAGTCAAAGTATCCTTTTTGCTAATAGATTGCACGCCACCCAAAGGGAATACAATGGTTTTACTTGCTGTGAATGGCGTAGTGGTCGCTTGTAAACATTCTATAGCATTGTATTGACCGTCGTGGTCACTATACGTAGTTTGAGGAAGGAAAACGCTGCTATTGTTGCAGTTTTCACCACGATCACTTGCAAAATGACCGTAAGGATTGCCTTCGCCTTGATCAACTGCAACGATAAAAGTGTTGAAATTGTCAAGCAGGTTAAGATAAAAGACTGTATCAGCACCGCCATTCAAATTTCCAATATTGATTATTCGCATCACAACATCGTCAATGATGACCAATCCATTTTTGTTTTTCAAAGCGGATTTAGAACCAGTATTAGCATTATTTTTTACCGTTATCTTGATAGTCTTACTGTTTGCTTGACACTCAGCAGTGACCTCTATCCGAACACCATCCCAGCTGCTGTTGTTTGGGAAAATGGTTGCTGAGGCGCAATAGGTTTTATTGGGAAAAATGGGCAACGTTGGCTCAAATTTTCTTTCAATAAAAATTGTTTTTTCTTCGTTGGCAGCCAATTTTCCAACGAATATACTATCATTTGTAATAGGTATAACTGGTTTTAAAGCTGGGTCAAAAGTGACTTTTACATAAGCATTATTGACTTCTACTGTTCGTGTATTTTTGACATATAGAGAATATTTCGAGATTTCATTTGGCACTAAAATATCGGTCGAAAGATCTACATGTAAACGTGGTGTGGAACTGGTATCTTGGACGTAAAAAGTTTTAGCTGTTTTTATAACGCCATTTGCCAAAACAGTGTCTATAACAGTTGCGCAATTTTGATACCCAGAGCCAATGATATTGACAGCTTGAATCTCAAGAGCGCCTATTGTGTCCGTCGTCAAAGTGAAAAAACCTTGGGCATCGGTCAAGCCAAAATGTATCTTGCCCGTAGATAATGTTTTACCTTGAACAGGCAAACCCGAAAGCGGAATGGCATTGACATCACCACAAATCGCATGGCCCTTGATTTGACCACGGATTTGATTCTTGACAATAGGAGCTTCTGTCGTTGTGCGAACAATGATAACATCAACATCGCTGTCTGAAATCCCTGTTTCACCAGTGACAATGAATCCATTTGGAATGGTATCAATGGCAAAACCTGTATTATACGGTGCAAGACCGTAATTTTTAGCCCAAATTGGAGAGAGGTCTTTATTTAATTTTGCAATGACAAGTTGAGGGCCAGAGTTTCCTGTACAAACAATGCTTTCATCAGGCATCGCAATCGCAGCATTGATGTTGGCAAAAGGAGAAGAGTTTTTTAAGACACTCAAATCGGCACTGAGTTTTACCAATGTTCGGCTGTAATCAACAAAATTATTGGTGTACTCATAACCTAAAACCAAAGAGCCATCAGCCAAAAGAGTCAAGAAATTTACTTTTGAATCTTGCCCTACAGAAGCAAAGACTTTATAATTGTTTGTACCTTTTTCCCAAATAAAGATGGACTCCCCACCATTTTCAAATTTTCCAGCAATGAAGATTTTATTGCCTTGTTTGTTGGCGCAAACCGCAGTTGCAGTGGAGTTTAGTCCTATAAAATTAGGTAAAATTTCTAAGGAGAAAGCACCTGAATTACTCACATTGGCAATCATAGCTTGTGTCTTACCAAATGAATCATAAAGATAACCACAAGCTATTGCATTGCCATTGTTGGGAAGTGCATAAATAGCACTAAACTCGGAGTTAAGAGCCGTGTCTTTTTTTGTGCTAATGACGCTTGCATTGCCATAATTGAATTTTTTGATGCAAGCCTTATTGTCTTCTGCCCCTGCGACAAAAACGTGACCAGAATCCGCTTTGCAGATGGCTAACATAGTCATTTGTTGCAGCGAAAGAGGCCCCAATGGTTTTGACCATTGACAGGATTGAAATTAATAATTTGGTTTTGAGAAGCAACCAAATAACCTGCATTGTTGGGTAGGTTGAGTATGGCTCTACCTCTTTGGTTGTTGCCATCTATCTCCCATATTTTTTCTTGCTGGGCAAAAAGCGTATTGGTAAAAAATGGAAACAAAAATAAAAAAATAGACGAATAAAAGATTCTAAGCATGATTTGAGCTATTTTTAAAAGTGTTAAAGAATGTCACAAAGGTGCGGTTATATCATATAATAAAAAAATTAATAAAATTTATCTTTTCGGTTTTTTACACATTTTATTTTATTGCAAATAACTGAAAATCAATAATTTACATCTATTTTTTATCTAAAAAATACATATAAAAATAAAATAAATTCAAAATAAAAGTAGCTCTTAATTCATAAAAAAGGAAAACAGGTGAAAAAGATGCTTAGAAATATATACTGAACCTCTTTTCAGGGATGTTCTTTGTACAAAATAGGCTTTGATATTTTTTAAGTGCTAAAAGAATACTCCCAGTTGTCATGTATTTGATTTTTTCTTTCTTTCTTTCTTTATTTAATCCCTTTCTTTACCTTTGATTAGCCGAAAAAATAATACATCATTTAAAATACGTTTTTTTTATAAAAAAATATTTTTATTTTCACAAAACAATGATTATCAATATTTTAATAAAAATAAAATAAAATATTTTTTCGCAATGACAAAAAACATTTTAAAAACATTCATCTAAATATACTCCAAAGGTGCGGTTATATCATATAATAAAAAAATTAATAAATTATTTCTTTTCGGTTTTTTATGTATTTTATTTCACTCTAAAATAAAGAAAAACAATAACTTACGATTACTTTTTATCGGAAAAATACATATAAAAATAAAGTAAATTTTTAAACGAAAAAAATCACAACAATGCCAGTAAGTCAGCTCATTCCACTTTTTAATAGTTTAAAAAAAGAAGATATTCGTCATTGTCGAAAGTTGATAGCTTCTCCTATTTACAATCCATCAGCAAGAGGAGAAAACTACCTTTTGGCTCTTTTTAAGGCTTTGGAGGAAAATAAAAAAGAAGAAATTGACGATAAAAAGCTATGGAAAAAGACTTTTAAATCAAAAATTTGCGATAAACTAGTACTTGCACGTCTCAAATCAGACTTGACGGATTTGATTGAGGAGTTTTTGATTTTGAGAGAGTTTCGAAATGACCCATTTCAGCGAGATCTTTATTTGCTCAAAGCATTGCGAACCAATAGTATGGAAGCTGGTTTTATCAAAACTTATAACGATATTGAAGAAGACCTAAAGGATAAATCCCAAACGGACGAAAAGGAAGAAAGCCCAACGAGAAGGTACAAAACCAAAGAAATTTTATTAAAAAATGCTGATTTCCATCTTTATTTATCTAAAATAAATCACGAATATTACAAAAATTACATTGCACAAAAACGAGATTTACCAAAACATTTTGATGATTCCAACATACAACTTACTTACTACATAGTGGCGCAAAAACTCCGAAGCCTTTGCGAAGTAATGAGTAATAAAAGTGTTGTCAGTAGTGAAAAAAATTTACTTGAGCACCCATTAGATGCGTATATTGTCACTTATGCTCAAAGTATAAAAGACGATAGTGATACACCAATTATCATCAAAATCTATTTGACATGTTATAAAATGTTGAAAAAAAATACATCGGAAAAAGATAAAATTAAGGCTTTTGAACAGCTCAAAGAATGGGTCATCAATAACAATAAGATTTTTGAAACCGAAGAATTAGAGAGCTTATTTGGCATATTGATAAATTTTGCAACAGCAAGATTAAATAAAGGAGTAACAGCTTTTCTTCAAAAATCACTTGATTTATATAAACTTGGGTTAGCGAGTAAGTTACTATTGAGTGATGGTGTTTTATCGCATTTTGTCTTCAAAAATATTGTATTTGTAGCCGCACGTTCAAAAGAGTTTGATTGGGCGAGAAATTTCATTGAAGAATACAACAATAACTTGCTACTTGATTACAGAGATAACTTTATTACTTATTGCTATGCGATTATTGATTTTAATCAATTGAACTATGACAATACCATAAGATTACTTGCTACTGTAAGATTACCAGATGCTCGTTTTGAAGCGGATATTCGCAGGATGTTGGTGCGGAGTGCCTTTGAAACTAATGAATTGGATTTATTGAAGTACCACCTCAACAATTTTCAAAATTTCATAAACTTTGACAGCACTAAAACTGCTTTAGGTTACCTTTACAAAAATTACAGCAATTTTATTCGCTTTACTCGGGCTTGGAGTAAAGCGACAAACGATGAGGAGCGGAATGAAATAAGAGCCGCTTTCAATGCAGAAGAAAATATAGCAGAAAAGGATTGGTTGGGAAACAAAATGGGGCTTAATGAGTTAGTATTTTAAAAAATTAAATATACACGTCGGAAAGTGGTTTTTGGATTTTGCATTTATGTAAAATATTGAACAACAAGCGTTTGCAATATCTTTAATATCTAATAACCAATATTTGTTGTGTATGTCAAGCCAAATAGTAGCGATGATTTGCCGCTTTGCCCTTTTCGGACGGATAATTGGGAAGAAAAAACGAAGGCTAAGAAGTTCTGATTCCTACCGAAAGAGTGATTGATACAGACGAAATGGAATTTGAAGATTTTTAAGATAAAACACTGATTATTAATTTTTTATAATTATAAAAAAAAATAAAATGTTAGAACATATCAATTCAAAAATAAACGATGGTTATGATTTCAAAATCGTACAATACATTAAAGAATCTTTTTCCATCGTCAAAAAATATCCGCTACCATTTATTGGTTTTTCGATGTTGGCATCACTTATAAACTTCTTGATTTCTCTTATTCCAGTTGCAGGAAATTTGATTTCGGGTTTTTGGGTAGCACCATCTTTATCAGCGGGCTTCTTGGTTGTTGCACACCAAATTAGCAACGGAAAAATACCTCAGTTTGCACAATTTTTTGATGGCTTTAAAAAAATGCGTTCTTTTGCTTTGGTGAATTTAACAATGCTGATTTATGCTTTTTTCTTTATTGGCACAGCCGTTTATCTGGTTACTGAACTTAGCACAAAAGCTGGAATTGCTCAAGAATTAATGGCAATCTATCAAAAACTTACCACTGTAGATGAAAAACCAATCAAAATAATACTGATTTTATCTTTTTTTGTTATTCTTTTGCCTATTGCAATGCTCGCATTGTTCACTTTAACGTCACCATTTATTATATTTGAAAATATGGATTTTTGGGAAGCTATGCAGAACAGTCGTAAATTAGTTGCAAGGAAACTTATTTACTACACATTGATTTTTTTCCTAATTATTGGGCTAATTATTGGGCTGACATTTGGGATTCCAGCTTATATCTTATTACCATTACTTAATGTGAACGAGGATTCTTCAATGCAACAAAGTGGAATTAATGGCATTTTATCTTTGACGGAATTGTTAAATTTCAGTAGTTTCAAAAGTATCGCAATATTGCTATGTATTGGTTTATTGCCAAGGCTTGTCATGGCATTTTTTATACCATTTTTCTATACTTTTATTTATGCAATATACAAAGACATGGTAACAGAGTCAAACACAATAGAAAAATGAAAAAAATTTCCGTAGCGTTGGCGTTAAACCAACGCTACGGAATAAAAATAAAAAAACATTTCACATATACTTTAAATTTTAATATTTGGCATAAAACTTGCACTTAAAATAGTGTTCCAAAATTAGTCCAATTCGGTATAAAACGTCCGTTCCAATTTATGTTTTATGCTGTTATATATTTTCCGTAGAGATAATTTTAAAGTTGTAGCATCCCAAAAGCCGCAGCAATAAGAGCTTTCTACTTCCCGTTTTTTAGACATATCCGAAATTAAGAATTTTGAGATGAAATGTTCCAAACTTCAATTGAAGTCATCGCTTTGGCATGATTTTCACATTGTCAAACGAGGATTTTCATTTTAGAGTTCCACTAAGCTGGCTCTCCTTTTTGAAGCTCAGAAACCTGACTTTTTCAAAAAAATTATTTTGTAATTTTGAAAAATAGTTTCTATCTTTGATTTTCATTTTCATCACTTTAAAATTATTAGGATTATGTTAAACGGAAAAATTAAATTAGCTGACCTTAAAGTAAAATCATTCGTTACTGTTTTAGACAACAACCAACAAGCAAACACGCAAGGTGGTATTTTCAACATCAAAGGCAAAAAAAGCAAAACTGACCGTTACAGCTGGAATGTAACTGTTATTGATGTTCGCAATAGAGGCGTAGAAATCGTTGGTCGTAGAGGTAATGCAAATCCAATTTAAATTCTAAATTCAAGATTTTAATATTCTAAATTTTAGAAAATCTCAATAAATCCCTTTGCACTTCTGCGAAGGATTTCCCTGATATTTTACTATCAATCCATGCAATAAAATCAAAATATTGCGTAAATGCACTTTGTGTATTGTCCTGAGCAAGTTTATTAAATGCTTGTTTAATTTCCATCGAAATCTGTACCAATTCAGCCTTGGAAGACGACTGCTGCGCTTCTCTAATAAAACGCATCAATAATCGTTCAAAACCAGCTATTTTACTATGTTTGCTAATGTAGTAATAGGTTGATTTCAACAAGGAGTCAAGCAAATAATCGTTGCCCATTTCGTAGTGCAAAATCAAATTGAGCAAACGTGCCATGATTTGTAAATCTTGTCGGTCATTTGTTTTTCCTGCACCCAACCACTCGTTCAGATATTCGAGTGCAACATCGTATTTTCCTGCACCAAATGTAATGCAAAAAAAAGCATAATAAAAACCACTATTTATATATTCCTGATTTTCAAACTTTTGCTTTTCAATTAAGTGTTCAGCCATAACACTTAAGCCAATTTCGTAATTAATTGTACTGATACACCATTGTAGTTTTGTTTGATAATATTGTCGATGAATCTTTAGCTTATCGTCTTGAGTTCGAGGCTGAATCAGTCGAAATTTTTCAATATTTTCATTTGCCTCATCGTATTTTTTCAAGGTCGAACAACTCAAAACAATATTACTCAAAACCGAAATATGTTCTGCCACTTCTTCTTGCAAATAGGCAGGAAAATCTTCCATCAGTTGCAATAAAATTTTATTTTTTTGGTAAAAACCTTCATTGTTTCGAGCATAGTAAGCGTACAAACTACGGCTGCGATAATAAAAAATTTTTCCTTTTTTTGACAAAGCAAAAGTAGCTGATTGCAGTAATTCGTGCTGCAATTTTTGCGTCAAAGAATCTTCCGAAGTATCTTTGGTCAGCAAACCTTGTTGTCTGATTGTCGCATAGACTTCATAAAAAGTATTTTTATAAAAAAGATAATTTTTAATTTTTTCATTCAGAATCACTTCTTCCGCTACAATATTTTTTAATTTTTTTGTCAAAAAATTAATATCACCTTGCGTGTATGCAATTTGTTTTTCCCAACGAAGAAGGTCTAAAAGGACTTCAAAATTTTCGTAAGAAACCGCAAGTTTTCGAGTTTTCTGGATTTGCACTTTACATTCATCGTACAAAGCACGGCGATACAGCACCCGAATATTGGCAATCATATTTTCAAAACGATAATCTATGGAAGATTCTTTGTCAAAATCTTGTAAGACCCGAAGGATAGTTTGGTAAAGATAATTTTTCAGTTCAGAGAATTTTCTATCTTCAACATCAAGGTTTTGATACAGTTTTTTCCTTAATTTCTCCTCATTCAGCTCCATTTGTCTATCAATAGCATCAAAAAGTAAAATATATTTACTATCAGAAACCTGATTTTTACCAAAAAAAATGCTCACGTAACGCTTTTCCGCAGGCGTTAAGTTTTTTATTAAATTAAAAAGTTTTATTGATGGTGTTTTCATAAACAATAGGTGTAGTTAATGACTGCAAATGTCAGGGTTTTCTTATAAAAATATTTTAGGTGCAGCATACCTTTGTAAAAAAATAAAAAACAAAATGTAATTTTGTGAGAGAAAAAAGGGAAGGATAGATT
>JAYWHK010000131.1:0-10348 GCA_043777755.1 Saprospiraceae bacterium | reverse complement strand
AGGGAATCCGTGAAAATCCGTGAGTGAAATCAATTTATTGATTTTATCTGCGATAATTCGTGTGCTAAATCCTTCTTAATTTGCCAGTACATAATTTTACAGTAAGATATTTTGCACAAATTTAAAAATCCAGAAACCACACACAGCGACTTACTGACTTACGACTAAAATACGCATCACACACAGCGACTTACGACTCATAAAAGACCGACCAACTCAACATTCCAACATATTCATACTACTTGCAATGTAGTTGTATTTTTGCTGACGACGCTGTAAATGACGATAACCGCCATTGATTACCTTAGTTGCTACTTTTACGTTATTGGGAAATTTATCCATTTTTTCATTCAAACCATGTTTTTTCCACCACCAAGCGGCAGCACGAAAAGCATAATAAGGGTCTTCCAAAAGTTCAGGATTGTTTTCCAAATCTACGCCCAAGGCTTCGCCAACTTCACGGTAATTTTTTCGCCCAGTGATTTGAATAGGCCCACGACCACGAAAGCGATAACCGTCACCAGGATGAGAATTTCCCAAACCCTTGATGTGTTCGTAACGAATAAAACGAGATGGCTTTCCTTCTTCTTTAAAAATTCTCAGATTGT
This sequence comes from Saprospiraceae bacterium, assembly GCA_043777755.1. Classification (GTDB taxonomy): domain Bacteria; phylum Bacteroidota; class Bacteroidia; order Chitinophagales; family Saprospiraceae; genus CANHEE01. Next base: position 9,740 of record JAYWHK010000131.1, on the reverse strand, counting down.
CACTTTCATGTGCAATTTGAGCCAAAAACATATTGACACGGGCAGGTGTATTGATGCCAAACTCTTCCATCGAATTGTTCAAAGGATCAGCATATTGAGAAGCAATTTCGGAGTTCATTCGAGGCAAAACATTCTGCAAAACATCGTAAGTTACAGGGCAAATTTGCTTGCCTTTTACTTTTTTCTTCTTATTTTTTTGCGCTAAATCCGTCAAACCAAGCAAAATCAAGTAACTGTCATCTCGATTTGTTCGTTTTAATTGTGCTTTACTTTTGAATGGCAATGTACCGATTTCTTCAAATTTAGTGTCATCGCTCCTGTTTTCTGACCATTTTTGACCACGAAAAGTAATATCTACCGTTTTATTTGTTTCTTTGACATTAATTTTCATAATTTTGCCACCTTCAAGTTGCCCTTCAACTTCCAAATCAGCACTGTACGTACATTTTGTAATAGCCGCCGCCTCTTTACCAGAATAGCGTTTTGCTGCGAATACAGAGGTAACATCAGCCACTTCCATGACATTCGTACCACTATTAACCCTTTTTCGTCCGACAAAAGTATTGCCTCTGATTTTTAAGGGAATATTGGCATTTTGAATGATTTTTAACTTGTGCTGAATCTGATTTCTTGCACATTCAACTTTAAAAAGATGTCTAAATGATAATGTTGCTTGTTTTTGGGAAAAACATAGTACATTTGCACAACAGCTGAGTGCTATTGCAAAAATAGTTTTTTTCATAGTAGTGTTTTCTAAAAGTATGTGGTTCTCTATTTACCTTGTCACAAAGTGCAAATTTAATCATTTTCATTAAATACTCATCAATCAAATTATATTTTTTTAATTCAAATATTTTTAAAACAATATATTATATGCTAACTGTTTTCATCAATGAAATTCCACTAATCCTTTGCGATGCAGAGGAGGCAAAAAATTTTGTGAACGACAAAAAAACATTAAAAGGTCGTTTTTTAAACTTAAAAATGCTTCATGCTTACCTCGATATGATGGAAAAGCCACACGAATTTGAGCAAGTTGTCGTTTGGAGTGAAGATTATAAGGCACTCAAAACTGGTTTTAAAGGATTGTTTAAAATCATAAAAGCGGCTGGTGGCGTTGTTAAAAATAGTAAAAATGAAATTTTATTTATTTTTAGACGTGGTTCTTGGGATTTGCCAAAAGGAAAAATCGAAAAAGACGAAAAGAAAAAAATCGCTGCCATCAGAGAAATTCAAGAAGAAACTGGTCTTCAGCAAGTCGTTTTGGGCGATGCCATTTGTAAAACCTATCATGTTTATACTTTTAATGAAAAAAGGGTTTTGAAAAAAACGTATTGGTACAACATGACAACTATCTCTGACGAAACACTCGTTCCACAAGCCGAAGAAGACATTGAACAAGCCGTTTGGATGTCGAAAAATGCTTTTTTTGCAGAAAAAAGAGTTGTTTATAAGAATATTTTGGCGGTTTTAGAAGCCTCTTAATAAAAAAAATCTACATTTCAAACCATTACAAACTAGTAAGTTAGAAGACTATTGGCTTATTGACTTACGACTACTTAAACAATGAAACATTTTTTGCTTATTTTACTTTTTCTCCCGTTTTTTGCATTTTCGCAAATTCAACTTGAACAATGGAAATTCAAGCAAGGTGACGACATGACTTGGGCAAAACCAGACTTTGACGATTCAAAATGGGCAAATATCAAAGCCACAACCTTTTACGAAAACCAAGGTTACGATGGTTACAATGGCTATTCTTGGTACCGTGTCAAGTTCAAAATGCCTAAAAGCCTGATTGAACAATCGCTACTTAAAGACAGCCTTCGCATTATCGTTGCCCGAGTAGATGATATTGACGCTACGTATTTGAATGGTGTCAAAATTGGTGAAACAGGTATTTTCCCAGGCGACCCAGGTGGCCCAGCAGGTCATTACGACAAGTTGCGTCGCTACGTTTTGCCTGTAAATCATGCTGCGATTCGTTGGGACGAAGAAAATACACTTGCTGTTCGTGTTTTTGACGGCGGCGGCGGCGGCGGACTTTGGGGCTTGACTCCTAACGTTGATTTAGTGGACGTTATTGATTTTGTAACAATGAATACGGACGCTTCCGCTTTTGATTTTTCAGAAAAAGGAAAAATTAAGAAACTTCTAAAAATAGAAAATAACCATAAAGAAACACTTTTGGGTTATTTGTCATTGGAAATTGCAGGAAAAACCGAAAAAATTGATGTTTCGATAGCACCACTTTCTACTTTTAGCCACACGTTCACTTTTTCAAACATCGAAAACTCAAAAGTAACTTATACTTTTTCTGAAAAAAACAAAGGCAAAAAATTGATGGCTTCACAAATGACACCATACATTTTAACGCCTGCTGAAAAACCAACGCCCAAAATCACGAATGCTGCTGTTTTTGGAGCAAGACCGTCAAATCCATTTCTTTGGACAGTGACTGCAACAGGTGAAAGACCAATGGTTTTTACAGCGCAAAATCTTCCCGAAGGACTTTCTATTGATACCAAAACAGGCGTTATCTCGGGAACAACACCAAGCAAAATAGGACATTACAACATCATCGTTTCGGCTGAAAACAACTTATCAAAAGACATAAAATCCTTAAAAATTGTCGTTGGTGACAAGTTGGCACTGACACCGCCAATGGGCTGGAATTCGTGGAATTGCTGGGGAACTTCGGTCAGCAGCGAAAAAGTAAAAATTTCCGCTAATGCACTGATTGACAAAGGTTTAGCAAATCATGGCTGGTCGTATATTAACATTGATGATGGTTGGGAAGACAAAAGAGATGCCAATGGCGAGCTACTTTCCAACGAAAAATTCCCTGATATGAAAGGATTAGGTGATTATTTGCATAGCAAAGGATTAAAATTTGGCATCTATTCTTCGCCTGGCGAAAAAACCTGTGGTGGAATGGCTGGTTCGCTTAACCACGAAGCACAAGATGCACAGACTTGGGCGAATTGGGGCATTGATTACATCAAATACGACTGGTGTTCGTACAATGATTATTTGAAAAAACCTCAAAATGAATGGTCAATCGAAGAACAAATTTTGCCTTTCAAAAAATTAAACGATGGCATTGAAAAGACCAATCGAGATATGTTGATGAGTGTTTGCAACTGGGGCATGAACGATGTTTGGAAATGGGCAGACAAAACTGGCGGACAACTTTGGCGGACTTCTGGCGACATTGAAGACAGTTGGGCGAGCCTTTCTTCTATTGGTTTTGCACAAGCGAATTTGGCGCAATACAATAAAATCGCAGGTTGGAATGACCCCGATATGTTGATTGTTGGTTGGGTCGGTTGGGGCGATAAACTGCACCAAACCAAGCTCACACCTGTGGAACAATACACGCACATCAGCCTTTGGTCAATACTCTCTGCGCCACTTTTGATAGGTTGCGATATTAGTAGATTAGATGCTTTTACGTATAATTTATTGGCAAATGACGAAATTATTGCTATCAATCAAGATATTTTGGGGAAAGCAGCTACTTGTATTGAAAAAACAGCTAAACATCAAATTTGGTTAAAAGAAATGGCTGACGGAAGCAAAATCGTTGGCGTTTTTAACCTTTCTGACGACAAAGAAACCATTGCTTTGAATTGGAAATCACTCAATTTGCATAAATATTCTACCGCTCGTGACCCTTGGCGACAAGTAGATGTAGGTAAGTTGAAAAAAATAAAAGCGACAACAATTGATTCGCATGGAACAATGATGTATGTGTTGAAAAAGTAGATAAATAGAAAAGGCGGCTTTAAAAGCCGCCTTTTCTGTTTATTTGAAGTTCGTGGAAGATAAAGTTCAAAACAGATAGGCGTAACAATATCTATACACAAAGGATATTGATTATTAGATATTAAAGATATTGCAAACCCTTAGTGTTCAATATTTTGCATAAATAGAAAATCCCAAAACCACTTTCCGAAGGATATATTATATTTTTTAACAAAACCTTATAATATATTTTTAATATATTTTAAATTAAATATGTAATTTTGCTCTAATATAAATTGTAATTTTTACCTCTTTTTCATTCCATTAACTTTTTTGCAAAATGAAATATTTTTACTTACTGATATTCAGTTTTTTATATAGTAGTATTTTTTCGCAAGTGTCTGATTCTTGCAAAATTTCACTTGGAGCGGACTTAACTGTTTGCGCTCAATCCGCAAGTGTTATTGCCTATTCGACAACACTCAATGCGCCAACCATCACTTGGGGCGGCACGATTGGCTCAACTTGTACAAATTGCCCTTTTTACTACCCAGAAACAAAAGCATCTGGTGTTTATTACATTTATATTACCGCATCGAAAGGAGCTTGCGTGGTTTCAGATACGTTGAAATTAACGGTACTGCCACAAATTGCGACTTCGGCTTCGTTTATCAAAGACACCGAAATTTGTTCCAATCAAAAAATATCCTTAGGAGATGTTGCCAACAACGCCAACTATACCTATAAGTGGTCGTCTGTGCCAACTTCTGTTGTTACAAATAGCAATAACCCAAGTGTAACACCTTCAAAATCAACAAGTTACTACGTTACGGTTACGAATGGAATTTGTCCGATTCCGTTTTTAGACACCATTAACATCAAGGTAACACAGTTCAATAATTTGAAACTACCGCTTGGCGACACGATTGTTTGCAAAAATTCAACAGTACAGCTTTGCGGTGTTGTGCCACAAACAAATGCAACTTATAAGTGGTCCCCTTCGACTTATGTAACAGATATTACAAAATTGAATACGACTTTTATTCCAATTGCAAATACAGCTTACACCTTGGAAGCTAAAATAGGAAATTGTACAGCCAACTACAATGCCAATCTAAAAGTAACTGATTTGGAAATTTTATTGACAAAAGCAGGACCCGAAATTACGATTTGCAAAGGAGAAGCTATCGTATTGGCATTGGGAAAAGCAAAAGGCATTGGAACACTTTCTTGGTTTGAAAATGGTGTAAAACTAAGCAATAAAGACAATATTGGCTCAATTACATTAAAACCACAAATAACTACGAATGTAGTAGCGACCTTCCGTTTTGGTGGCTGTATCGTAAAAGACTCAATATTGGTTAAAGTCATTGACAACTTTAAAGGAGTGTTTTTCAATCTAAAAGACAGTGTTTTTTGTAGCAATCAAGCTGTGAACTTGAAGGCAATTTATTCAGTTGATGGATTTCCAACTGGGACAAATTTGAATTGGGCTGTAACAAATAATACTTTTAAAACCATAAATGATAGTATTTCTTTTTTCGCTAAAAAATCAGGTATTATCAGTTTAGAAATGAAAAATGGCAATTGTACGAGTACACTTACGAAACCATTTATTGTAAAAGATTTAGAAAATATTAAATTAACGATTCCTTCAAACAAGGTTTGTAGCGGTGAAACGGTCAATATACTCTTACAAAATCCGAATAGTGGCGGCACTTTACAATGGTATGAAAATGGCGTTAAAGTCAATAATCTTGCTAATATTTATACATTTATTCCAAAAGACAATTCAAAAATCAAAGTAATTTATGAAAGTGGAAGCTGTATAGTGAGCGATTCTACTAACATTGAAGTTTTTGACAATTTAAAAAACACCTTTATAACACTCTCAGATTCAGTAATTTGTAAAGGTAAAAAAATAAATGCTGTTTTAATCAATAAAAATGGAGCGTTTTCTCCGAATACAAGTATTTCTTGGACAATTCCAAACAACTCATTTACTCAAAAATTAGACTCTGTTTTCATCAAAGCAGATACAACATCAACGATTAATGTATCGGTGAACAATGGTGTTTGTAAAAATACACTTTCGTTGCCTTTTGAAGTAAAAAAAACCATTGATTTGACAATTGTCGCCTCGAAAACAAGTATTTGCCAAGGCGAAGAAATTACCATCGAAGCAATAACCGATAGCAAAGACAAAATTAGTTGGTCTTTAGATGCTAAAGACTACAATTGTATTGGCACGGATTGTAAAAAAATCACCACAAAACCACAAAAAAGCCTTGTTGTCATTGCTTCTGGCACGAGCAATCAATGTATGAGTTCTGGTGGTTTGAACATCATAGTAAATCCTATTCCAGCTTATCAAAAACCTTTCAAGACTGAATATTGTCTTGGCGACAAGTTAGATTCATTTCTTTTAAATAATTTAACAAATTCCTTGTACAAATATACTTGGCAGTCAAATGATTTGACTTTTCAGACTTCTAACCTCGCTGCACCAAAAGTAAAACCTTCAAAAACAACTACTTATACGTTGAAAATGGAAAGTAATGGTTGCGTTTTCCAAGACTCATTTAAGATTATTGTAGCCAATCAAGGTTTTTTGACCCTGACAAAAGATACAACGGTTTGCATCGGCATCAACTTAACATTAGAATACAAAACAAATATAGACCCAAACAATATAATAACTGCTAAATGGGAAGGAAATTCCGAAATCAATCCAACAGTAGAAGAAGCAAAGCCATATACCTTTAATTTAGAATATAAAGCTGATGGCATCATTTGTAAGGTAAAACAATCCGTTAATGTTACGAGTATTGGAAGTCCGAAATTAACGCTTGACTATTTGCCTAAAGTCAATGCGCTATCTCCAATTGAATTTGGTAAAAGTATTGATCTTCATGCTGTTATTTTAAATCCAAGCAAAAATTTGACCTATATATGGAGTGTGAACAATCAAAAGACAAGCACAAAAGATAGTACCTATAAACTAATACTCGAAAAACCAACAAAAGTAGAGATTTTTGTCAAAAATGAAAAAGGTTGTACCTCTTATTCTTTCGTAAATTTTGAAAATATTGATTTGCCAGAAGTTGTTTTCCCATCGGTTATTTTGCCAAACGGAACAGAAACTGCTAACAAAAAATTACGTCCTTACACAAAAGCAAAAGAACGTAGAGAAGATATTATCGTATCATCGCTTAAAGTTTATGATAGATGGGGCGCAGAAGTTTATACAGAAGAGTTGATTCGATTCGATAAAGACCCTAAAATAGATGAAGACAAAGGTTGGGACGGGAAAGTAAATGGAGAAGAAAGCGTTGGTGTTTTTATTTACATTGCCAGCTATAAAGTTGGTCAAAATGGAAAAACTCAAACTGTAAAAGGTCAAGTAAGTGTTTTAAGATAGAAGTTCAAATGCTAAGATTTACATTATTATTACTCTTTAATTGTATTTTTTTTACTGTTTTTGCTCAAAAAAGTAGTTCATTTTACACCAATTATACAACCGATCAAGGCTTGCCAAGTACGGAAACCTACGCTGTTTCGCAAGACAAAGAAGGCTATCTTTGGTTCGCAACGGACAATGGCGTTTGTCGGTTCAATGGTTTTGAGTTCAAACAATTTGGCCCATTGCAAGGATTGGAAGACCCCGTTGTGTTTTATATAGAAATAGCGGAAGATGGCAAAGTTTGGTTTTGTTCCATGTCTGGAAAGCTATTTTATTACGAAAAAGGAGAGATTTTTCCCTACAAACACAATAAAATCATCAGTGAATTTAGACAAAAAAATGGACTTCCAAGTTGTTTTAATATCACACAAAATGAAGTGTATATCGGTTTGAATGGTTTGGGAATATTGAAAATAGCAGACAATGGCACTTATCGGATTACTCGAAAAAATGAAGGACAAGGTCTGATTTTTTTAGATTTGGGAAGAAAAATTTTAAATAGTAATTATCAAAATGCCACTATAAAAACACGCAAATCAAATATCTCAATTATACAAAACAAGCAAGAATTTTATTTTGAAAAAAATATTGATAAAAAAGGCTCTGGTCCCGCAAAATCTCTACGACTAAACAAAGATACTTTATTGTTACAATCTGATTATCAATGGTTTATATTTGATGAAAAAAAATTGATTTGGGAAAAAGAAGTTCCTGAAACATTCACATCTATTATTCAAATTGGCAAAAAATTCTATGCTTGCCCAAGTTCAGCGAAAGGGATTTGGGTTTTTGACAACTTAGAAGATTTGAAAAATATGCGCCACGAAACCTACCTTGATGGCATACAAACAAGTGGTATTTTACAAGATAAAAATGGAGCATTTTGGATAACAACAATTGACAAAGGCGTTTTTTATTTCCCAAGTTTTGAAAATAAGGTGTTAGATGAAAATGTTGGTTTTAGTACAGCTTACATCACAACTTTTGCTCAAAAAGACAATAAAAATGCTTTTGTTGGTTTGCGAAACGGCGATGTTTTTTTATATAATTTCAAAAAAAATACGACGAAAAAAATATACAACAACACTTTACAGCAAAAAGTGTATGAGCTTTATTATGACACAAAAACAGATATTTTGTGGAAAGGTGCAGCAATGCAAATAGAATATTTGGAAAATGGAAAGTGGGAAAAAAGCAAATTTTTAGGAAATAACGCTTACAAACTAAAATCAATACACCAAGATAAAGAAATATTAGGCATCTATCAAGGTGGCTTTTTTATACTTGATAAAAAAACAAAAGACAGTACTTTTTTTACAGAATACCGCAAAAATATTCCTCGGATAAGGACACTTGCCGCACTCGGAACACCTGACAATAGGCTTTGGATTGGCAATGTTAATGGGCTTTTTGAAATCATCAATGGGGAATTATTATCGCCTAATTTTTCTCATCCGACTTTTAAAAAACGCATCGAAGATTTAGCCATTTTGAGTGATGGCTCAATGGTAATTGCAACAAAAGGTGGTGGAGTTTCGCTTTGGAAAGACGCTGATATTCAGACGATTACGTCAAAAGATGGTTTAAGTACAGACATGATTGAAAACCTTTATGTTGATGAAAACGACAACATTTGGGCTGGTACTTTGAATGGTTTAAATCGGATAAAAATACAAAAAGACCGCAGTGTTCAAATCCAAACCATCAATACGACTTACGGTTTGCCTTCCAACGAGATTACAAAAGTCAGTAAAATAAATGGTAAATTATGGGTTGCGACAACAAAAGGCTTGGCGATTTTGAATGACAAAGAGCTTGATTTTCAAGGCGAATCCAATTTGATTATTGAAGAAGTCAGGGTCAATGGAAAACCTATTTTGGACGATGAAAACAATATTTTTCCATACAACCAAAACAATATTCAAATCAAATATGTAGATTTAAACTACCGAAACGCTGGGAATACACTCTATCGCTTTCGTTTGAAGAATCAAAACGAATGGACTGTCAGCAATGATCATGGGCTGAATTTTTCGACTTTAGAAAACGGAACATATACATTTGAAGTGCAAGTAAAAACGGCTATCGGAGCATGGAGCAAAAGCAAAATTTGGCAGTTTGAAATATTGCCGCCTTGGTGGAAAACGGATTGGTTTAGAGCTTTACTTATCAGTTTGATTGTTGGAATTGTCGTAATGGGATTTATCTTTTACATCAAGCGACTGAACAGAGATGTTGCCAATAAAAAAGAATTGGCTCAACTCCAAAATACGGCAATGCAAGCGCAAATGAATCCACATTTCATCTTTAATTGCTTAAATTCTATCCAATTGTTAATTGTTTTGGATAAAAAAACCGAAGCAATGGATTATTTGGGAACGTTCTCAAAATTGGTGCGTCGGGTACTGCAAGTGTCCGCACAAGATAAAATTTCGTTGAGTGAAGACATTGATTTGATAGAAAGTTATTTACATTTAGAGAAAATGCGTTTCAAAGAAAACTTTGAATACCGCATCGAAAAAAGCAATGC
>JAYWHK010000130.1:0-10369 GCA_043777755.1 Saprospiraceae bacterium | reverse complement strand
CAGCCGAAATTAACGGAAATTTTGTAACGATTATCGCTATCAATATTTCCATAACAACTCACGCCATAAACAGCACTTTTTTCTTCTCGAAGCTCAATCAACAACTTACTTTCGATTATGTTTGTCAGCATTTCAAGTTGCTGACGGTTTTTTCGATTGTATTTTTGTTTGCCAGAAAGATAAATTTCTACTTTGTTTTGAGGTTCTGTTGCATCAGCTTTTACGATTTCGTACTTGCCTTCGGGCGTTTTGTAATCAAAATCAACACTTTTGTCTTTGTCTTTTTGTGGCGATAAAGAACCAATATAGGTATTCAAATATTCTTCAAAATCTGGAATCAAATCAGTATTTCCTACAAAAAAATACGTAAAATCGCTACCATTTTGGAATCTTTCTTTGTAAAAATTAAGCATTTTATCTAAATTCAATCGCTCAACATCTTCTAAGGTCATGCCTTTCGCCCTTGGGTTGAAGTTTGATTTCAAAGCGGAGAGTGTATCGTAAAAAGCGACATTAGGTTGTAATTTTCTATTGGTAATGTTCTGTTTTTGCGAAACAATAAATTTTTCAAAAACAGCTTCGTCTTTTCTCGGAAAAAGAAAAGTGGCATAAAGGTTTTGGAAGAAAAAGTCAGCATCTTTCGTTATAAAAGAACCACCAATTCGTTCTTGATTTTCTGAAACGGAAGGACTGACAGAAGAAAATTTTCCAAAAGAAAGGTTTCTAAATTCAGTTGGTGTCATATCGCTCAAACCGCTGTTGCCAATGATTCTTGCAGCGTAACTGGCATTAAAACGGTTTTCAAAACTTGCTTTTCCGTGTCCGCCTTCGCTGTATGCCGAAAACAAGACTTCATCTTCTTTAAATTTTGTTGGCAAAACGACGACTTTTGCGCCATTTTTATAGTCATATTCTGTCAAAAACAAAGATGGATTTTCGGCATTTCCTTGAGTCAATTGCTTGTTTATTTTTTTAGAAAAAGCAACAGGCGTTGGTGTTTTTGATAATAATTTTTTGTCAGATTTTATATCAATAATATTACCAACTGTTTCATTATCAACTTGTTGCATGATATTTTTTAGCAGATAATCATTCGGTGTTTGCACACCTTCTTTGTACATACCGTAATACATCATAAAACCACTTTTTTGTGGTGCAAGTATTTTTTGTACTTGTTGATTGACTTCTTCGATACTGATTTCGGATAATATTTTTTTTATAAAAAGAACAGTTTTTTTTGAGTCATAAATAGGTGTTTTTTCAAAAGCGCTGTTTAAAAAAGCACTGACCCAAACCTCGTTAGTGGTGTTTGAAAACTCTTGTAAGGCATTATCGTAAGACTTCAAATAATTAAAACGGATTTGCTCTAATTGCTCTTTTGGAAACTGATATTGCATTAGTTTTTTACGCTCGACGAACATCGCTTTGATGCCCGAAACAATGTCTTGTTCTTTTAAAACTACTTTAAAAACCATGTCCATTTGTGTTTTGTCCACAAAAGAAGGATAAAAAGAACATTGTAAAAAAGGTGGTTTAGATTTTTGATTTTCTTCATACAAATACCTGTTAATCAACGAGTTGGCAAGAGAAAATATTTGTACTTCTCTAAATTCACGCAAGGAAGAATCTGACTTAAAAGTTTGGCGATTGTGATAATCTAAGACAAAAGAAGTTTTTTCTTTGTCTTTCAAAATCACCAACGACAATCACGCTCATCAAATTAGGACGATACCAAGTGCGGTAAAAATTTTGTAACAATGCTGGCGTGGCGTTAAAAATCGTCAAAGAATCGCCAATAGGGTAGCGTTCTGTATGGCGACTATTGTTCATCGCAAGCGCAGTCATTTGCTTTTGATATTGCTCACTTGCACTTTTTCGACCACGACGCTCCGCCAACACAACGCCTTTTTCTTTTTCCACTTCTTCGGCATCAAAACTAATGTTAAACGCCCAATCGCTGATGATTTGCAAGCCTTTGTCTATTTTTTCATTGGTTTTAGAAGGTACTTCGAGCATATAAACGGTTCTGTCAAAATACGTAGAAGCGTTAATATCTGCCCCAAATTTATTGCCCATCAACTCCAATTCTTCTATAATTTTTCGTTTAGGAAAGTTTTTTGTACCATTAAAAGCCATGTGTTCTACAAAATGAGCCACACCTTGTTCGTTGTTTTCCTCTTGTAAAGAACCCGCTTTTACCAGCAAACGAATCTGACAATTGTTTTCAGGTTTGGCATTTTTATAAATGTAGTAAGACAAACCATTTGGCAGCGTTTTGTGTACAATTTGCGAATCCAAAGGCAAGATTTCACTTAATTTTGGACTTTTTTGTGCCAAAATAAGTGATTGCAAACCGCATAAGCATAAAAAAATAAGACTCAATTTTTTTTTTCATAACAATATAATTTTTAGGTTTTAAAAAGCAAATATAAAGGATTTTTTATTATTTCAACATAATTTTTGTGGTATTAATTCAAAAATTGGATTCATAAAAAAGCCCCACAACACCGTTAAGCGTTGCAGAGCCAATTAGAGATAAAACGATAACTCGCAAGGTGAGGGAGTTATATATAATAGAAGGTTAGTCCCTTTTTACGACAACAACGTCCATCGCTGGTTTAGGTGCAGCAATGCCGTGTCGCTCAAAGGATCTGAGGATATTTTCTTGAAAATAAAAATAAGTGTCCCAATAATGCGCACTATTGCACCACGGACGAACTGCCAATTCAATAATACCAACTTTTAGGCTGTTCACATAAATGTCCACGGGTGGATTTTTCAAACAAGTAGGGCAGCTGTTCGCCACTTCTTGAATGGCAAGACGTGCTTTATCCACACTGGCATCGCCAGCAATGCCATAAGTCATATCTACACGAATAGTACCTTGACCTGAGATATTAGTAATGATTCCACTGGTAACGACACCGTTTGGAATGATGATGCGCTTGTTGTCAGGCGTACGAATGATGGTGTTAAACACCTGTACATCTTCTACATCGCCCGTTTGTCCTTGCAAAGAAACCAAATCGCCAACTTTGTATGGTCGAAAAACAAGCAACATCACGCCACTTGCAAAATGTCCAATACTACCAGAAAGTGCTGTTCCAATGGCAAAAACCAATGCTGTAAAAATAGCAATAAACGAAGTTGTTTCAATACCAAACATTCCTGCCACGCTCAATAAAAGCATGATTTTCATTCCGACATTGACCAAAGAAGCCAAAAAACGGCTTACTGTAGCGTCTGTTCCTGTTTTTTGAAGACCACTTGTGACATAGTTTGTAATTCTACTAATAATCCAAAAACCGATTAAAAGTGTTAAAAGTGCTAACACTACTTTTGGTAGGTAGCCAAGTGCCATTTGGGTGTACGTTGTTAGGAACGAATTTACATTTTCCATAATAAATGTTTTTAAATTTTAAATTTTGTGAAAAATTTTAAGAGAAAAAATTAAATTTATCGTTTTAATAAGAGTGTCTTAAGGTTTATTAACAATTAGACTTGTAATTTTAATAAAAGTCACATTTTTGTGACATGGAAAATAAATTTCTTATTTTTAAATTAAATAGATTTTATATTGCATAAACTTTTTATTTTGTTTTATAAAAAATAAAATTCACAATTGATTGATAATCAGTTTTAATGTTATTTAGCAAACAGAATTATTGAATAATATTTTAATTTTTACAAAATTTAATTAATTTTCCTTTAATTATTTTTCATGAAAAATGACATAAAAATAGCTACTGGATTTTCCAATAGCTATTTTTTAAACTTACAAAAAGCGTTTGATCTTACACATAACGCTCCGCTGTCTTTAGCGTATTTCTGTAATAAATACCTGCAACAATTCCAAAGACAAAACCGCCAATATGCGCCCAAAACGCAACACCGCCCGATTCTCCAAGCACTTCAGAAAGACTTCCTATGCCACTCATAAATTGTTCTGCGCCCCAAAATACTAAAAACAACAGGGCGGGTACTCTAAATGTAAAGAAAATAAATGCCCATATTTTGATTTTTGAAGCTGGAAACATGATTAAGTATGCGCCCAAGACAGCAGAAATTGCGCCGCTTGCACCAACGCAAGGAATTTCGCTGTAGGGAGCTACAAATATCTGAGCAAATCCAGCTAAAATACCTCCTACCATATAGAAAATGAAAAATCGAAAATTCCCTATCACGGCTTCAATATTGTCTGCAAAAACCCAAAGGAAAAGCATATTCCCAATGAGGTGCATCCAACCACCATGTAAAAACATGGAAGTGATAAGTGTCTGGAAATCAGTTTGATGCATCGTAATCTCTACGGGAATCACACCAAAATTTTCAATAAAAAGGTCAAGTTGCGCTGGTTGGAGCGAAACTTCATATCCGAAAACTGCAACATTTAAAACAATAAATAAATAGCTAAAGATTGGGAAACTTCCGCCTTTTACATTGTCATCGCCAATTGGAAAAATCATATTTTGTATGTTTTTGTTCGCTCAAAGGTAGTTTTTTTAATTAAAAAATGAAAAAATTATTTCAAAAATTTACGACTAAAAAAAACAGCTTAATTTTTGGTGAAAATCAAAAAAATAGCCTTAGTTTTACGGCAAGTTTAAGTTTGAAGTTATAATCATTTATGTTTTCATTTTTTAAGAAAAAAAATATCAACGACCTTTCGGCAGAAGAATTGCTGGAATCGTACCGCAATGACGGAAATCAAGAAGCACTCGGCATCTTGTATGAGCGTCATTTGGAGATGGTCTATAACACTTGCGTAAAATATTTGACAGAACCAGCGTTGGCGCAAGATGCCGTTTTGGATATTTTTGAAACTTTGACCGAAAAAGTAAAAACACACGATATTCAGCGTTTTGATGGTTGGTTGTTTATGCTGACCAAAAATCATTGTTTGATGCAATTGCGAAAATCAAGTAAAAGTGTCACTGTAAGTATCGAAGAACGCAACCTTTCTGACAAAGAAGAAACCTATAAAGAACACGACAATGAGCAAGAAAATCAGCTGCAAAGCCTTGAATATTGCATTGAAAAATTACCAGAAGAACAACGTTTGGCGGTTAAACTTTTTTATTTAGAAGAAAAAACCTACAAAGAAATAGCTGAAACAATGAATACAGACGTAGAAAAAGTAAGGTCTTTCATTCAGAATGGTCGTCGAAATTTAAAAAATTGTATGGGAAAATAACGAAAAATGGATAAAAAACAAGCATTTAATCGTTTGTTGGCAGATTTGCAGGAAGATTCTTTTCATGGCGATTTCATTGAAGAATATGAGCATTTGCCAAAGTTAGCCAAAGCGCACGAAATTGAAGGGCTTCGTGGTCGCCTTCGCAAGCGTTATCTGCGTACACGGTTGTCAGCAACAACCATGTATATGCCTCGTATTGCCTTGACTTTTGCCATTATGATGACCTGTGCAGTGGCTTACCTTTACATTCACCGTTTGAATCTAATCAAACGAGAACATGAAAATCTCCGTCAAAAAAATACACCAAGCCAAATTGATTCGTTGATGCGGATTCGAGAGAAAAGTAAATAAATATACACAACGGATATTGGTTATTAGATATTAAGGATATTGCAAACGCTTGGTGTTCAATATTTTGCATTTATGCAAAATCCCAAAACCACTTTCCGACGATACAAAAAAAATTTCATTTCAAGGGGTAGAAAATAAGCACACAATGGGTATTTTTTACATCGCAAAGAGCCTTTATCTTTGTGTAAGATTTGATTGAGAGAATAGAACCCTTAGCAGTCGAAAAGTCGGCCGCTAAGGGACATTTTTTACCTTGTCAAATTTTCAATAAAAAAAATCTTTTTACTTATAAAACCCTGATTTGACCAATTTCTTTTCCCCATCTTTTTGTATAAAATATTCAAATCCATTTTGAACAGAAAAAGCACCTACGTTGCCTTTTTTATCCGCAGCAATGTAGCACATTTGATTTTCAGTTCCGTACTTATCTACGATGCGTTTTACAGCAATTTCGCAGGCTTTTTGAGGAGATTTGCCACAGCGCATTTGTTCTACCACCAAAAAACAGCCCAATGTACGCAGTGCCAATTCGCCTGTTCCCGTTCCCGTTGCGCCACCAAATTCATTGTCCACGAACAATCCTGCACCAATCACAGGGCTATCCCCAACCCGACCAGGCAATTTGTATGCCCAACCACTTGTGGTACAACCACCTGATATATTACCAAACTGGTCTATCGCCAACATTCCACACGTATCATGATTCTCAGGCGATACTTTAGGTTGATAACTATTCGTTTTACACCAATTGAGCCAATTTTCTTTTGCTTTTTCTGTCAAAAGATTTTCCTTGACAAAACCTTGACTGAGCGCAAACTGCAACGCTCCTTCACCAGAAAGCATCACATGAGGCGTATTTTCCATGATTTTTCTTGCCACCGAAATCGGGTGCATAATGTGTTGAAGGTAAGTGACAGAACCAGCACGACCATTTTCGTCCATGATACAAGCGTCAAGTGTGACATTGCCATCTCTATCAGGATTGCCACCATAACCTACCGAACTATCGTTAGGGTCAGCTTCAGGAATCCAAAGACCTTGTTCTACAGCATCAAGTGCCTTGCCTTTTTTTTGGAGAATGTCCCAAGCTACAGCACAGGCTTTTTCGTTGTTCCAAGTACTAAGTACCAATGGAGAATTTTTTTCAATTGTATTAAAGGCAAAAAGGGGCGTACTTTGTAGTGAAGCATAGCCCAAAGCCGTGGTTTTGAGGAAATTTCTTCGTGTTTGCATAAAAATTAAAAGATTTTGGCAAAATCTTTTGCGTGTGTTTGAGTATTTAGTTAAAGCTGCGCTAAGGTATTATTTTGTTTTTTTACTTGCTATTTTTTTAACACTTAATAGACATAAATTAACAAATTGGCTGACATTTTTGTGACATGAATTTTGATTACAGAACAGATATTGGTTATTAGATATTAAAGATATTGCAAACGCTTGGTATTCAATATTTTGCATAAATACAAAATCCCAAAAGCACTTTCCGACGTGTATATTTTGAAAAATTCGATTAAAAAAACCGACTATATACTTTACACAATCTTTTTTACGTTATTTTTGCTTTTTTAAAATTCAATATTATTTTTTTATGAAAAAAATCTTCTTTTTTAGCTTCTTTTTAGCTCAAATCTCGCTTTTTGCACAAAAAGCCTATTTTCAACAAGAGGTCAATTACAAAATAAATGCAACACTCGACGATGTAAAACACAGCATCAAAGGCGATGTTAGTATGGAATACATCAACAATTCGCCCGACGCACTCAACGAAATTTGGATGCACGTTTGGGGAAATGCCTACAAAAATCAGCAAACTGCTTTTGCAAAACAACAATTGGAAAAAGGCAAAACGAAGTTTTATTTTGCAAAAAACAATGATTTGGGTTTTTTCTCTGATTTGGATTTTGCCATAAACAATCAAAAAGCAACTTGGGTTTTTGATAAAAAAAATCCCGACATCGTGTTGATAAAATTGTCTTCTCCGCTGAAAAGTGGTGAAAAATTGACAATTTCTACGCCTTTTTCTTTAAAAATTCCAGCTTCTTTTTCCCGTTTGGGTCATGTAGAGCAGTCGTATCAAATGACGCAATGGTTTCCAAAACCTGCCGTTTATGACCACAAAGGCTGGCACGCTATGCCTTATTTGGATCAAGGAGAATTTTATTCTGAATTTGGAAATTTTGACGTAAATATCACATTACCAGACAATTATGTTGTCGGCTCAACGGGTATTTGCCAACAAAAAAGTGAATACGATTTTTTGGATAAAAAAGTAAAAGAAACAGAAGAACAAGTGAAAAAAGGTTTCGGAAAAAAATCCACCTTTCCTGCTTCTTCAACGACGACAAAAACCTTGAATTTTAAAGCAGAAAACGTACACGATTTTGCGTGGTTTGCTGATAAGCGTTTTCATGTTTTGAAAAAAGAACAAACGCTGGCTTCTGGCAGAAAAGTAGATTGTTGGGTAATGTTCACCAATTTTGAAGCAAAATTATGGACAAAAGCAGCTGATTATGTTGCCCGTGCTGTTCAGTTTTATTCTGATAATGTAGGCGAATATCCTTATCCACACGCAACGGCGGTTCAAAGTGCGCTTAGTGCAGGCGGCGGCATGGAATATCCAATGATTACGGTCATTGCAAAGGCTGGTGGCGACAAATCATTAGATGCTGTGATTACGCACGAGGTTGGTCACAACTGGTTTTATGGCATTTTGGCGAGCAATGAGCGTGACCATGGTTGGATGGACGAAGGCATGAACACTTACTATGAAAGACGCTATACAAATACATTTTGGAAGTCAAAAAAGAAGGCATTTTCTTCTGGTTTGGACGTTAGTAACGAAAAAATATTCGATTTGGGTTTTGATTGGTACGCTGCAAAAAACGAAGACCAAGCTCCAAATACACACTCCAATGATTTACTTCCTATCAATTATGGTACTTGTATGTATCAAAAAACGGGCAAAAGTATGGAGTTATTGGAAACTTTTGTTGGTTTAGAAATGTATGACAAAGTGATGAAATCTTATTATCAAAAATGGAAATTCAAGCATCCCTATCCCGAAGATTTTCGCAAACATTGGGAAAGCGAAACGGGCAAAGATTTGTCTTGGTTTTTTGATGGTTTGATTGATTCAAACGAAAAAACAAACATTGCTTTTACACCTTTGGAAAATGCCAACGATTTGAATTCTGACTTAAAATTCAATGTCAAAAGTACTGGTTTGAACACTCCAGTTGCGATTACTGCCGTCAAAAATGGTGAAGCCATTTTGACAAAAGTGTATGAAAAACCAGCGAATACTGACAAATGGACGGTTGATTTTCCAAAAGGTGATTACGACCAAATGCGCATAGATGCGTTTCATCGTTTGCCGCAGCCTTATCGTGAAAAAACCATTTATGCGCCAACAGGAAAACCTTTGAAGGGTTTTTATGTACCAAATGTAACACTTTTGAATCTTTTTAGAAAAGATGAAAAAAGAACAAGTATTGGTATTTTGCCGATTGTAGCGGGCAATTATTACGACAAAATGCAAGTTGGAGCATTGATTTATACACCAATTATGCCGAATTATGTCAATTCTATCCTTAACATTGCGCCACTTTATTCTTTTAAAGCAAAAAAATTGAATGGTTTGGTAAATTCTGTTACGAATTGGTATCCAAAAACGGGAAAAATTGCTCGGATTGAACTCAATGCGAATGTTCGTGCTTTTTCGATGGATAAAAATTTAGATTACGATTATTATGACCGTTACAACCGTTATCAGCTCGGTAGTGAAATTGAATTGCGAAAGGTAAAATTGAAAAGCAATAAATCACAAATAATTGGTTTAAGAACGGTACTGATTAATAATTTTTATCATAACAATATCAATTTTAAAGATAAAATTTTTAGAGATACCAACTCGTCTTATGCGATTTCGGAATTGAAATACACACAAAAAAACGATTATGTTTTGTCGCCAACAGAATGGAATGTGAGCTTACAGGCAGGAAAAGGTTTTGCAAAGGTTTTTACACATTTCAATAAAAAAATACTATTTGAACGGAAAAAAGAAGCTGTATTTTTACACCTTTTTGCAGGAACATTCTTGTTTAACAAAAATCCTGCTACGACTGTATCTTTCCAAGCCAACGGAAAAGCTGGTTTGGGAACTTTCCAAAGGGATTATATGTATGACCAGTTTCTTCTGGCTCGAAATGCCCGTGAACCTCGTTATTATTATCCTCCGACAGGCAATCGTGATACCCTTGCAAGCGGTACTTGGCGTTCACAACAGATTTTTATGCAAGATGCAAGCATGAGAACCGTTGCAACCCTTGGTAGCAGCAGCAAATGGATGGCTGGCGCAGGTATTTCTTACAATATGCCGCTTCCTTTGCCGATAGGGATTCGTCCGTATTTTGATTATGCTGTATATCCTGAAGAAATTGCTGGTAAAAAAACACTTAAACACGCTTGGACAGCTGGCATTGGAGCAATCATTATACCTGATATTTTTGAAATTTATTTCCCAATTCCCATCAAAAAAGACAACGGTTGGGCTACGCTCAACAGCGAATCTTTGTTTTTTGACAAAAGAGAAAAATACGTTCAACGCATCGCTTTCATGCTGAATATCAATAAGTTAAATCCATATAAATTGGCGAATAAAATAAAAATGTAAAGCAAATACTTAGGTAGCACGGACGAAAGTCCGTGCTTTTTTTGTGATTAATTTGCACAAATAAAAATAAAACGTTATATTTGCCTTAATATTTATTCGAATAAATAGCTACTTACCGCTTTTGTACAATTACAACAGAGTATTGTCGG
>JAYWHK010000129.1:0-10385 GCA_043777755.1 Saprospiraceae bacterium | reverse complement strand
TTTTTTATTTTTATAAAAATTATAAAAAAATTATAAAATTTTAGTGTCAAAAAAAATTATGCCTAAAATTTCAAAAACTGGAACATCGAGTTTATAGTAAGACATTTTATTCATAATTTATCATAAACCAATATTCGTATCATTTATAATTAAGCCATCGTTTCCATACATTCTATTTTTATTTGTTTTTTTAATGAATAAAAAAACCTTGGTTGCACAACATTGTGCGGCGAGTGATGTTCATGTTAAGAATGAAAATCATTCAACATTGGCATTTTATAGAGGTGAAAAATTGACGATTCCAGTGGTTGTTCATATTGTTTTTAATGAAGATGAAGAAAATATTTCCAACGAGCAAATTTTTTCGCAAATTGAAGTTTTAAATCAAGATTTTAGCAAAAAAAACAAGCAAGATTTTTTGCCAAACGATTTTAAAAATATAGCGGCAGATGTCAATATTGCTTTTGAATTGGCAAAATACGACCCAAAAGGGAAAATAAGTACAGGAATTACAAGAACCTTTACGACTTCAAAAGATGTTTGGCAAGAAAAAGCACTTTTGAATGGCGTTCAACGAAGGAAGGTTTATTTTACAAATATTGAAGGGCGTGACGCTTGGGACAGCAAAAAATACTTGAATATTTGGGTTTGTAAAATGCCAAATGGAAAATCAGGTTACGCTACTTTTCCAAACCAAATCAAAGCTGATGAAAGCGACGGAATCGTTGTAGATTATCGCTTTTTTGGCACAAAAGGCGTTGCTTCGAGCAATTTTCCTTTCCATTTGGGAAGAACTTGTACGCATGAAGTTGGGCATTTTCTGAATTTGCAGCACCTTTGGGGCAACAGTATTAGCAACGACGATTGCAATGGTGACGACCAAGTGAACGATACGCCAAAACAAACGGGCCCGATTGCTGGTTGTCCGCAGAATCCTATTAATCAATGTGGTAAAAGTACCATGTTTCAGAATTTTATGAATTATGCGAGTGACGATTGCATGGCACTTTTTACAGAAGGTCAAAAAAATAGAATGATAGATGCTGTCGCTCAATTTCGCCCTATATTAAACGCCAGTTATGTTGCAGTTGATGAATTACAACTTATTGATATTCAATTGTTTCCAAATCCAGCAAGCCAATTTGTATCACTTGTAACGCCTCAAAAAGGCACTTACTTTTTGATAAATATGCAAGGACAAAACGTTGTAAAAGGAGAACTTGAAGCAGGAAAAAATAGCATAGAAATTGCGCATTTGTCCAGCGGAATTTACCAGTTGGGCATAGTAATTGACAATAGACAAATAATTAAAAAATTGAGTGTTTTATAGTACAATCGTATTTTGTTTAATCACTAATTTTATCTAATTAGACTAATTTTCACCAATCGTGATGTAAAAATTAAATATTTTACGTTCAAAAATCCAAAAATTAAAGAAATTCATGTTTAAAAACTCAACGTTACTCCCTATTTTTTTACTTTTTTTATTGTCATGTGCTGCGCCAAAAAGAGAATTTACCCGTGCAGATTTAAAACCTGTAGCAAAATATTATGCTATAAATAAGGCAGAAGCACCACAAAAACCAATGTACACTTTGGCTTTGTACAATGATTATCGCTTAGAAATGCAAGCCTACTCTGGTTTGGATAGAACGGGCGGCTTCACCACGATGTTGAACAAAACTGAATACCAAAAACTGGAAGATTTATTAAAAAAAATCAATCAAGGACATACCGTTTATCATCACCCAACACAAAGTATCAGTTATGATATTTTGTATTTTCCTTTGAAAAAAGACATTTCGATGGCTTATGGAAAAGTACTTCCCAATGAAACGAATGTCGTTTTATTAAATTCTGAAATTGATGATTTTATCAAATATAAAAATTGGTATAAAAAAGAAGATGCGCCTGCAATTTTTGGCGAAATCGCTCCAAATGAATTGATTTTATCTGCAAAAATCGGAACTGACGCTGTAGCTATTGTAAAAACTTTGGAAGCGCAGTACGGCACTAAAACCATTAAAAACATAGACAAAACAAGCAATACTTGGTTAATTTCTTATACAAAAGGTTCTATGCCAGAGGTAATTCAAGCATTCAAACGCAATGAAAATGTAACAGGCGTAGTAGAAAACATGAAAATGAATGTTGAGAAAAATATGGCTATTTTTGGAGAGCAAGAGTTGATTGTTCAGTTCAGTGAAGCCATTAATTTGGAAGAATGGGTAAAAACGTACACTCCTCAGAAAATGAAAGCTGGTCGCCAAGTTGCGCCGAATCTGACTTATTATACCGTTTCTTTTGATTCTTCAACCCTAAGCGCAAAAGAATTGATTGCTTTAATTAAAAAAGATACAAAAGTAAAAGAAGCACAAGTGAATAAAAAAGTTTCACCAAGGGAGTAGTTGATTATTAATAATTAATAATTAATAATGAATAATTGATAATTACGACTATAAGTACACATCACGTAAAGTGACTTACTGACTTACGACTAAGAAAGACTTACGACTATAAGTACGCATCACGCAAAGTGACTTACTGACTTACGACTATAAAAGACTTATATATTATGAATAAAAAAACACTATTATTAATTGGAGGTTTTTTAACCTTTACGATTGGATTTTTGTCCATTGTTTTGCGTTTGATTGGAGCGCAATTTATGTTCTTGTCATGGATTGATTTTGGAGGTCGTTTAGTTGGCTTTTTGATACAATTATTGATGATTGTTGGCGGTATCGTGATGGCAATGTGGGCAAGAACAGACTTTGAAAAAGAAGACGGGCTTTACTAATGTTTTACGAATATAAGGGCTTCATTCCTGTTGTAGATGAAAGCTCATTTGTGCATCCTTTGGCGGCAGTGACAGGCAATGTCATTATCGGTAAAAATGTGTATGTTGGGCCGTCGGCTGCAATACGAGGCGACTGGGGCTGCATTGTCATTGAAGACGGTTGCAATGTGCAAGAAAACTGTACGATTCATCTTTTCCCTGGCATCACAATGACACTTAAAGAAGGTGCGCATATTGGTCATGGCGCAGTGATTCATGGTGCAAATATTGGCAAAAATGTACTCATTGGCATGAATAGTGTCATCATGGATAACGCTGAAATTGGCGACGAGTCCATTGTTGGGGCAATGACATTTGTAAAAGGAGATGAAAAATTTCCAGCACGGAGTTTGATTGTTGGAAACCCAGCAAGAGTTGTCCGCCAAGTAAGCGACGAAATGTTGGCTTGGAAAACAAAAGGTACAACTTTGTATCAAAATCTTCCTGCCGAAATGCAAACACATTGGAAACCTTGCGAACCCTTGCGTTCTATGCCAGAGGATAGACCTTCGCAAGAAGTTTTGTTTGAGGTTTGGAATAAGATAAAAAATTTTTAAATTTTGAGAAACTATTTGTACCTTGCAGCCTAATATTATTTCATTAATTTTTAAGAAGAAATGCACATATCAATTACAGGCGACCTCGGTAGTGGAAAGAGTACAGTAGCCAAAGAAATCTGCCGAATCCTTAATTTTCAATACCTTTCTACGGGTCTAATTCAACGTCGCTTAGGGCAAGAACGAGGTATGAATACCTTAGAATTTAACAAATTTACAGACAATAACAAAGAAATTGACGACTTTATTGACCAAAAACTTAAAGATGTCAATTTTCAATCAGAACCTCACATCTTGGATTCTCGTTTGGGCTGGCATTTTGTAAATTCTTCTTTTAAAATCTATTTAATGGCAATCGAAGAAGTCACCGCTTCTCGTGTGATGAAAGACGAGAAACGAATTGGTGAGCCACAAGCAGCAGACATTAAAGCCAAAATCAAAGAACAACAAGAGCGTAGAATTAGCGAAAACAACCGTTTTGAAAAGAGTTATGGTGTAAAACCAAGTATTTTCAAAGATTTTGACATTGTTATTGATACTTCAAGTGCGACAATCGAAGAAGTAACGAATTTAATTCTATTTTCGTTTGATAAATTTCAAAAAAACGAACCTTACAACAAAATTTGGCTCTCTCCTAACCGTATTTATCCGACGGTAAAAGTAGAAGTATTGGAAAGTGGAACTGCCGCAGAAGTGTTGGAAAGTGTAAAAACCAATGGTTTTAATGCTAACTTCCCTGCGGAGTGTATTCTTTTCAAAAAAGAATTTTATGTCTTTAATGGTCATAAAAGATTGAGTGCCGCAATACGCAACAACCTACATTTTATCCCAATTACGCTTGTTGCCAAAAACGACGATACGACTATTCCAACATTTAATGCTGAGAAATTTATCAACGATTCCTTCCAAATGGATTGGGTTTTTGATTGGGAAAAAATACATAATTTTAAGTTCTTTCATTATCCAACGAATTAACAAGTTCTTTAATTGAAACAATCTATAATTCGACTTACTGACTTGTGACTTACAGACTTACGACTATTTAATATGACCTATTTCCTTGATTCTGAACTCATTATAAACCCTGATGGTACGATTTATCACTTGCATTTGCGTCCCGACCAAATCGCAGACGATATTATTTTTGTAGGCGACCCGAATCGAGTAAGCGAGGTTTCGCAACATTTTTCGAGCATACAACACAAAGCAGCACATCGTGAGTTTGTGACGCATACAGGCTTCTATAATGGCAAAAGATTGACCGTAATTTCTACGGGTATTGGCACTGATAATATTGACATCGTGATGAACGAATTAGATGCCCTCGCCAATATTGATTTTGAAACAAGAGAACTCAAAGACACTCATAAGTCATTGAATATCATACGAATAGGTACGTCAGGAGCGATTCAAGCGGACATTCCATTGGATAGTTTTTTACTCAATACGTATGCTTTGGGATTAGATGGACTACTTCATTTTTACGATTACTACCCTACCGAAAGAGAACGGGAATTGCTCTATCAAATGCAGTTGCAAGTGAGGTCGTTCCCAATTCCACCGTATTTGGCAACGGCAAGTAAAATCCTTTACCAACGCCTCAACCTTCCTGAATACAAAAAAGGCATAACCACCACTTGCACAGGATTTTATGCTCCGCAAGGTCGTGAATTGCGTGGCAGGTTGGCAGCACCTGACCTTTTGCACCAATTGTCTTATTTTGAATATGAAAAATTCCGCATCACTAATTTTGAAATGGAAACGGCAGGTATCTATGGTTTGGCAAAAATCTTAGGACATGAAGCCATTTCCATCAGTGCCATTTTAGCAAACCGAATGACCAACGAATTTTCAGAAAAACCACAAGACACTGTTAATGAACTGATTGTGAAGGTTTTAGAAAAATTAACTCAATAATATTTCTTGGAAAAATTAGACGATACTACCCTACTCGAGCACTGGCGCAAAACGTCGGACAAGCGTGTATTGGGTATATTGTTCCAACGCTATAGTCACTTGATTTTAGGCGTTTGCGTTAAATATTTAAAAAATCAAGAAGAAAGTAAAGATGCAACTATGGAAATTTTTGAAAAATTGCATCATAGCATTGACAAGCATGACATTACTTATTTCAAAAGTTGGTTGTACCAAGTTGCGAAAAATTATTGCTTGATGAAATTGCGAAAAAAAGGATTGCAAACTACTGACAATGAGTTGATTAACTACGAAAACATGACACAATACAGCGTCAGTATGAACGAGGATTTAGACGAAAAAAAGCAAGACGACCAATCGCTCAATCTCTGTATAGAACAACTTCGTTTGGAACAAAAACAGTGTATTGATTTATTTTACCTAAAAGAAAAAAGTTACAAAGAAGTAAGTGAAATGACAGGTTTTGATTACAATTCGGTCAAAAGTCACGTTCAAAATGGAAAATTGAATTTGAAAAAATGTATGGAACGAGGATAATAAGTAGTCGCCAGTCAATAAGTTGCAAGTCGTTAGTATCTTGATTATCAATAGATTGTGAAATTTTACAACCGTGTTTATCCAGATATTACTACTTAAAGAAAATGATGAATTTTTAAAAAATGAGTAAAAAAATAACATACGACAACGAACCTTGCCTTTCAGAAAATGAGCTTTTTGCTTATGTACAAGGCAATCACGATGCTACAATAGAGCGTCGTGTGGAGTTGCACGTAGCGGATTGTGAATTTTGCAGCGACGCACTTGATGGCTTGCAAAATACTGACAATCAATTATTTACAAAAGAAAACCAAAATATTAAAAAGGCTATTAAAGAAGAATTTTTCCCTACAAAAATTATTTCTATTTTTTCAAAAAGAAACATTGGCATTGCGGCAAGTTTGATTGCTCTCGTTGTTGGGTTCTGGTGGTGGAATCAACCAAATCTGAACGAAACTATTGCCCAAAACGAAATAAAACAAGAGCCAATTGTTGCTGAAGTAAAAATAAAAACCGACAGCACAAAAGTTTCAGAAACTGCAATCATCGCTTTGGTAGATGAAAATATTTCTCCGAAAAAAAGTAAGGTAAAAAAAGATAAAAATGCACCGAATTTGATTCTTAACAACGAAAATATTGGCTCAAGTATTATAGCAAGTGGCGAAACAAATAGCATCGTAGTTGTTCCAAATCCAACGACTACGACAACAGGTTTTTCAGAAACGACAATTACAACAATGCCAAGTGGCGAATCCACTGAAACATACACTTTTGACCATGATTTGGCTGAAAAAACACCCATAAAGGTAGAAGAAAAAGAGCAACCAAAAGGAGATGATGCAGGAAATTTAAAAAATTCAAGTGTTGTTGCTGACTACAAATTTTATTCCGACAGCAACAATGTCAAAAAGATAGATGATGCGCAAAAATACGTAACGCATCAAAATATGTATAACCCTTCAAAAAGCATTTACCCTTCTATGCCTCCAACACCAACAAAAGACATTGTTAGTGGAAAAACAGACAAAGAAAGTAAAAAGAAAGAACAAGTTGCGCCCAAACCAACTACAAAATCGAAATCAAATCCGAAAACAAATATAGAGTATTCTCAGGCAGATGATAAACTTTTGAATGAAGGCATTAGAGAATATCAAAAAAATAGACCTCGCCAAGCAATAGAGATTTTCAATAGAATTTTGGATAAAAATCCTCAAAACGAAAGTGCTATTTTCTATAAAGGTGCATCACAAGCTATTGACAATCAATGCTTTGATGCTGTAAATACTTTACAATTGTTCAATAGTTCTTATCCCGAAGGCTCTTCTGCAAACAGCGAAGCAACTTGGCTAATCGCCAATTGTCAGCTAAAATTAATGCAGCGGGAAAGTGCCGTTTTACTACTCAAACAATTGGCAGAATTTTACAATCCTCGTCAAGATGACGCTAAAAAACTATTGGAAAAGCTGTAGTGGCGACTTGCTCTTCAGGAAAGTCGCCACTACAATAATAATCGTAAAACAAACACACAAAATGAAATATACCTACATCTTCCTTCTTTTTTTCTGCCAAAATCTCTTGGCACAATCCATCATTCCACAACCTGTGGAATTGAAAAGCGGAACTGATTTTTTTACTTTGACTGAAAAAACCACGTTTGGTTTTAACAATGAAAAAGCAAAAAAAGCTGCCAATCTTTTTGCTGAAAAAATAACAAAATCAACTGGTTTTCGGTTGAAAGAAAGCAAAAAAGCCAACATTCAATTCCTTATCAATGACATTGAAAATCCAGTACTCGGAAAAGAAGGCTATACGATTGAAGTGACTAAAAAGAATATTTTTGTCCATGCCAATCAGTCGGAAGGATTGTTTTATGGTTTGCAAACATTGTATCAAATATTTCCAGCCGAAATTGAAAAAAACATTGAAAATCAAACAGTTAGCAATCAAAAATGGAAAATTCAAAGTGTTCAAATCAAGGATTATCCACGTTTTGCTTGGCGTGGTTTGATGCTTGATTGTAGCCGACATTTTTTCAAAAAAGAAGATGTAAAACGCTATTTGGATTTGATGGCACGCTACAAATACAATACTTTTCACTGGCATTTGACCGACGATGAAGGTTGGCGAATCGAAATAAAATCGTTGCCAAAATTAACCGAAATCGGAGCTTGTCGTGTGCAACGTTACGGAAAATTTGGCAATTATGAAGCTCCAAAAGAAGGCGAAGCTGCCACAGATTGTGGTTTTTACACACAAGAAGACATCAAGGAAATTGTAGCCTATGCCGCAGAACGTCACATTTCGGTTTTACCTGAAATAGATGTGCCTGGACACAGCATGGCAGCAATTGCAGCGTATCCCGAGTTGGCGTGTAGCAAAGACCCAAAAACAAAGGTAAGTCCTGGACAAAAATTTGCAGAATGGTACGATGGTGGAAAATTTAAAATGCTGATTGACAACACTTTAAATCCTTCCGACCCAAAAGTATATGATTTTTTGGATAAAGTATTTACAGAAGTGGCTGCCTTATTTCCGCATCAATACATTCATGCAGGTGGCGATGAATGTTACAAAGGTTACTGGGAACAAAACGCTGATTGTCAGAATCTTATGAAAAAAGAAGGCTTGAAAGATGCCCACGAGTTGCAAAGTTTTTTTACAAAAAAAGTAGAGAAAATCATTGAATCAAAAGGAAAAAAACTCATTGGTTGGGACGAAATATTAGAAGGCGGACTTGCGCCAAACGCTGCTGTGATGAGTTGGCAAGGCACAAAAGGCGGTGCAGAAGCGGCAAAACAAGGGCATTATGTCGTCATGTCGCCCAATGATTTTACATATATCGACCTGATTCAAGGCGATAAATTGGCAGAACCAGATGCCACTTCTTACAAAACAGTTCGCCTGAGTAAAACGTATGCTTACGAACCTACCGATGGTGTTGATGCCAAGTACATTTTGGGTGGTCAAGCGAACCTTTGGACAGAAAAAGCACCAACGATGCGTCACGCAGAGTACCTGACTTTTCCGAGAGCTTGGGCGGTTGCAGATATTTTTTGGTCGCCAAAAGAAAGTAAAAATTGGGATAATTTTGTTGAAAGAATGGAAAAGCAGTTTGAAAGAGCTGATTTGGCTGGTATCAATTACGCTCGAAGCGTCTATGACGTTGTTCTTAAACCTCGTCTTGAAAATGATAAATTGATGGTAGAAATGAGTACCGAAATCAACAATTTAGATATTTTTTATACTATAAATGAAACAGAACCAGATACTTATACAACAAAATACAATACACCTGTTTTTTTACCAGAAGGAAATGATGTAACACTTCGTGTTGCCACTTATCGAAACGGTAAAAAAATAGGTAAGACAATCAATTTTCCAAGAGAAAATTTAGTGAAAAGGGTAAAAAAATAGGACTATTTATAAGTGTGCATCCAAACCATTCCATCGGGAGAAATCGCTTTTTCAAAAGCATCTTTTCCGTATTTGATGGCAGCACCTTCTGTATTATTGTTGGTGCTATAGCCGCCATACTGATACTGCTGACTCCATTTTCCAGCTGGATCATTACAAATATAATGTGTTCCATCAAAACCCAAAACGACTAAAATATGCCCATAAGCGGTGAAATAACCATGTACAATCATCGGTTTTCCCAATTTAGCAATTTCTCTAAAAGACGCTAAAGACTCAGTTGTAGTGCCTGTTCCCCTTACTTTTAAGCCATTTTTGTTTGCTTCTTGATTGAATAAATCTTGAAGCCCAGCAACCGTTTGAGCTTTTTTGTTGCCCCAAGTAGCTGTTAATGCGTCGGGTGTAATCGCTGCGGCGAATGACGTTTTCCCTTCCAAAATTGAAAAATATTTCAACACCATTGCCAAACAAGTATTTTGGCAAGTACCACTTGGATTGTCTTTGTTGCTGTATTGATAAAAATAAGGCATATCTTTCACGAGTGTAGAAGGAGTGACACTCTTTGCCGCAATTTCAACGAGATAAGTTCGGGTTTGCAAAACAACATTTTTATTGTCTAATCCTTTGAATTGCAATACTTTATCTTTCTCCGCTTTGTCGTGTTTGAAAGAAAAAGACCATTCTCCATTTTCAACTTTGCTCATTCCTATTGACGCATTGTCAAACAAAATTTCAACAGTAGTGATTTTCCCACTTGCTTTCCCTTTGTAGAGAATGCTCTCCCCTTCTGTCATGTTAGTTGGTAACGTAAGCTCAAGCTCGCTTTTTTCCTCTACAACAACTGGCGTTGGTTGCGCAATTATTTCTTTTTTACAAGAAAGAAATAATGTAAAATAAGCAAATGATGCAACGATGGTAAATAATTTTTTCATGATTTTTTAATTTTTGACAAAAATACATTTTTTTGCAATTTCAAAAATTATTTTTGTATAAATTTTTTATCATTAAGTATTGGGGCTAAATTAATTAGTATTATTTTTTTCAGTCGATTGCTCAAAAAATCATAAATAACTTCCTTATAGTCAGTTATTTATAACTTTTTT
>JAYWHK010000128.1:0-27835 GCA_043777755.1 Saprospiraceae bacterium | reverse complement strand
AATTTTTTATTTTTATAAAAATTATAAAAAAATTATAAAATTTTAGTGTCAAAAAAAATTATGCCTAAAATTTCAAAAACTGGAACATCGAGTATATAAAATAAAAAAGCGAAATATACAATACATAATGATATAAATTATTTGAACATCACTTGTATTTTATCTTGAAAAAACATACCTTTGTAGAAAATTTGCGCTCACCATACAACTTTATTGTAACTTTGAATACCTTTTTACTGAAAGTTACGTTTTATAACTATCCTAAACTTATTTATTTAAACTTTTGTTAAAAATGAATTTTTTAATGGAAAATTTGTTGAATAGATTTAAATAGCAAACATATTCTGTATTTTAATTGTTGTATCCAAGAATTTAGCGTGAGCTAATCAAAAAAACTTTATAACTAATGATTTCAATGACAATGAAAAAAGTTGTTCTTTTTTGTGGAATTTTTGCCATAGCGGTATTTTTATGGGCAAAAAATATTATTCCGTTTGGAAAAGGTGAAGGCAACGGTGACCCAAAAGAAAAAGAAGCGTTGATTGTGCAAACGCTGATGAGTGGTTTGGTGAATTTGCACTACAGCCCTCGTCTGATTGATGATAAATTCTCCAAAGAGGTTTTTAAAATGTACGTGGATCGTTTAGATGGCGCACGCCGTTTTTTGACTCAGGAAGATGTCGAGCAAATGAAAAAATATGAGCTGTTGATTGACGACGAAACCAATGGTTCAAGTTACCAACTTTTTGACCTTTCAATGAGCTTGATTGAAAAAGGTCTGACCCGCACTCAGGTCTATTACCAAGAATATTTGGCTGCGCCGATGGATTTTTCAAAAGATGAAAGCATTGAGTTGGACGGCGAAAAACGTGGTTTTTCTAAAAATGAAACAGAACTTAAAGATTACTGGCGTCGTATGTTGAAGTACGAAGTGCTGAATAAAATTGTGGACAAACAAGAAGCGCAAGCCAAAGAAACCGATGCAACAAAAGCAAAAAAGACTTTTGCTGAATTGGAAATTGACGCTCGTAAAGATGTTTTGAAAACATTTGACGCTTGGTACAAGCGCATGAACAAGCAAAAACGCATGGATCGTTTGAGCGATTATTTGAATTGTATCACAAGTGCTTATGACCCGCACACGGGTTATTTTGAGCCAAAAGACAAGGAGAAATTCGACCAAGATATGGCAGGAAGTTTTGAAGGCATTGGTGCAAGACTTCAAGCTGACGGTGATTACATCAAAGTAAGCGAGGTGATGCCTGGCGGTCCAGCTTGGCAACAAAAAGAGTTGGAAGCTGACGATGTGATTCAAAAAGTAGGTCAGGGCGAAAGTGAGCCTGTGGACATTGCTGGTATGGATATGGACGATGTTGTCAAAATGATTAAAGGAAAAAAAGGAACAGAAGTTCGCCTAAGTGTCAAGAAAAAAGATGGCAAAAATAAAATTGTAAAAATCATTCGTGACAAAGTTGTAATGGAAGAAACTTTTGCTAAATCTTTGATTATCAATACAAAAGAAGGCAAAGAAAAAATTGGTTACATCAAATTGCCTCGTTTTTACGCTGATTTTGAGAACAATTCTGGCGCATCATGTGCAAAAGACATCGCAACGGAAGTTGAAAAATTGAAGAAAGACAATGTAAAAGGAATCATCTTGGATTTGCGCAACAATGGCGGAGGTTCTTTGCGTGATGTGGTAACAATGTCAGGTCTTTTCATCAAAGATGGTCCGATTGTACAAGTAAAAGGTCGTGAAAATCAACCTGATATTTTGCGTGATTACGACAACAAAGTACAATTTGACAATCCTTTAATCGTGATGGTGAACCAAGGTTCGGCTTCGGCTTCTGAGATTTTGGCAGCGGCATTGCAAGATTATGGACGTGCAGTGATTGTTGGTGCAAAAGGAACGTATGGCAAAGGAACTGTACAACGTTTCTTTGATTTGGATCGTGCCATTACGGGTTCAAACGATTTGAAACCTTTGGGCGAAGTGAAATTGACCATTCAAAAATTCTACCGTATCAATGGTGGTTCTACGCAATTGCGTGGTGTAACGCCTGATATTGTGTTGCCAGATAGCTACAATTACATCAAAGTTGGTGAAGAAGAAAACGAATATCCAATGCCTTGGACGGAGATTGCGGCTGTTCCTTATCAAAAAACCAACTCTATCAAAGATATTAAAAAGTTGCGTGAGGCAAGCGAAAGTCGTGTAAAGAAAAACGCTACTTTTAGCTTGATTGAAGACAATGCAAAGCGCATCAAAAAGCGCAAAGACATGAGTAAATATCCTTTGGATTTGGATAAGTACAAAAAATACGACACAGAATTGACAGCAGAAGGCAAAAAATACGACAATATGCTCAAAGAAATTGAAGATTTTGAAATGGAAAATCCTTCTTCTGACAGGGCTAAAGTCAACTCAGATTCTGTTTATATTGCCCGCAATCAAGATTGGTTCAAAAACACCAAAAAAGATGTTCAGCTTTATGAAAGTATCAATATCATGTACGATATGTTCCGTCAAGAAGGTTTGATGTCGAGTAAGAACTAAGTAAAAGCGTAGAAAATAGAAAGTAAAAAGCGCAAGTGGAAATTTTCACTTGCGCTTTTTGTTTGTTCTGAAAATTGATATTTTATCTTGTTTTTAGTGCGTTTTTTCAAAACAAACAAAAAAAAAGCTAACTTTGCGAAGTGAAAAATTTAACAAAATAAATATTTTATGATACTTATCACAGGAGCAACAGGTTTTGTAGGCGGACGAATGATGGAAGCCTTTGCACAAAAATTTGGTCATCAACAAATAGTTGGTACTGGTCGAAATCCCGAAGTTGTCGCAAAGTGGCACGCAAAAGGCGTTGTCATTGAACAAGGCGATTTGAGTGAGGTGGCTTTTACACAATCGCTTTTTGAAAAATATCCTTTCCAAGCAGTGATTCATGTGGCTGCAAAAAGCTCACCTTGGGGAACTTACGATAGTTTTTATCAGTCCAATGTGGTGGCTACTCGAAACCTACTCGAGGCGGCAACAAAACACCAAGTCCGTCGCTTGATTTACATTTCTACGCCAAGTATTTACTTTAACTTTACAGACCGTTTTGGTGTAAAAGAAGATGATCCGATTGACTATAAATTTGTCAATGCCTACACTTCTACCAAATATGAAGCGGAACTTTTGGTACGTGAATTTGCTCAAAAAGACAATCTTTTTACGGTCATTTTCAGACCTCGTGCCATTGTTGGACGAGGCGATACTGTTATTATTCCAAGAGTATTGAAGGCTTACGAAATGGGTAGGTTGCGGATAGTTGGCGATGGCAAAAATGTGGCTGATTTCACTTCCGTATCGAACCTCTGTCACGCTGCAATCTTAGCAATGAACGCTGATGAGCGTTGTAATGGCGAGATTTTTAACATCACTGATGGTGATCCGCAAAACCTTTGGGATTTTATTTTATTTTTGTTGAAAAATAAAAATTTGAATACGGATTTGAAGCGTGTGCCTTATCCTTTGGCATACAGTGTTGCTTTTTTACAAGAACAATTTAATGGCATTTTTAAGCCTGATACAGAGCCTGCTTTGACCCGTTATGGCATTGGTATTTTAAAATACAGCTTGACCATGGATATTTCAAAAGCAAAACAACTGCTTGATTATGAGCCAATTATGAATCCAAGAGAGAGCCTTTTGGAGTTTATTGAAGACAATAAGTAACTGTTTTTTTATTAAAAAAAAATTATTGATTCGCTATGAAAATTCATTTTGCTTCCGCTGGTTTTTGCACCGCTGACCAATCCCATGTCTACATCAATGCGCCAAAAGGAAAAACTATTTTTCCTGCGTTTTGGGCGTTGATTCAACACCCAACTTTGGGAAATATTTTGTTTGATACAGGTTATTCCGAGCATTTTTTACGTGCCACCGACGCATTTCCCAATCGTTTGTACCGCATGATAGTACCCGTTACTTTCCAAAAAGGCGATGATGTAAAAACTCAATTACTTGAAAACTATAATATTGATTGTCAAGACATTAGCTATATTATTGTGTCGCATTTTCATGGCGATCATGTTGGAGGATTAAAGGATTTTCCTCAGGCAAAAATCGTCTGTACCCGCAAGGCTTTTGACCACATTTGGCAGCACAATCACTTTTGGGCATTTACCAAAGCCTACCTCAAAGATTTATTGCCCGAAGATTTGCCAGCCCGCTGTATTTTTATTGAAGATAACTTCTCAAAAATTGACAATCCGTATTTTGAAAATGTTTGGGAATGGGAAGCTGCCGACTTGACATTTGTTGAGTTGCCAGGTCATGCTCGTGGTCAGGTTGGTGTTTTGCTTCGGAGTGACGGCGGAAGCGAGCAAGGCGATATTTTTTTGGTCGCAGATGCCGCATGGCACATTTACAGCATCGAAAATAATGTGCCGCCACCATCGTTGGTTCGTGTTTTTGCTGACGATTATATTGCCTTGAAAGACAGTATTGCCCGTTTGCACCGTTTTCAAAAAGCGAACTTTGGTACAAAAATTATTATTTCACATTGTCAAACGAGTTTGAGCCAATATGTTAAAAATAAGAATTATCCTACAACTTTTTAAGGCGTTTTTTCGCCCCAAATTTACAAATCGTCAAGTATTGACGCAGTACCAACAGGAACGTTTGGCAAAGCATTTGGCTTGGGTAAAATCCCATTCTCCTTTTTACAAAAAATTGCAAAATGTTGATTTTCAGGAACTTCCAATTTTTGACAAAAGTAAAATGATGGAAAATTTTGATGATTTGAATACCAAAAACATCAAAAAAGAAACTGCTTTACGGATTGCAACGGCTGCTGAGAACAGCCGAAATTTTCAAGAAACGCTGCCCGAGGGCATCACCGTAGGGCTATCAAGTGGAACAAGCGGCAACAAAGGTATTTTTTTAGCCACGGAATCGGAGCGTGCGCAATGGGTCGCAGAAATCTTGCAGCGAGTGCTGCCTATTCGATTGGGAAAAAAGCAAAAAATAGCTTTTTTCTTGCGTTCTAATTCTACTTTGTATCAATCTATAAAATCTAATTTTTTTGATTTCCACTTTTTTGATTTGGCAAAACCATTTCCAACTTTGATTGAACAAGTATTTGATTTTCAACCAGATATATTGATTGCGCCACCTTCGGCTTTGCTTGAAATTGCTCAAAAAATAGAACAAGACAACCTTTCTTTTTGTCCTGAAAAAGTAGTGTCTGTTGCCGAAGTGTTAGAAAAAGACATACAAAAGCGTTTGGAAGCTGTTTTCAAACAAAGAATACATCAAGTTTATCAAGCAACCGAAGGTTTTTTGGGTTCTACCTGCGCTCATGGAACCTTGCATTTGCACGAAGACCTGATTTATTTTGAAAAAAAATACATTGACGATGCGCAAACTGCTTTTTATCCTATCATCAGTGATTTTAACCGACGGACGCAGCCCATGTTGCGCTACGAACTCAATGATATTTTGCATGAACGACAAACGCCATGTCCTTGCGGTTCGGTTCTTTTAGCGATTGACCACATCGAAGGGCGCAGCGACGACATTTTAGATTTTAATGGCATTAAAATTTTTCCAGATTTTTTCCGCTATGCGGTATTGTTGGCGAGTGATGATGTTTTGAATTTTCAAATTACACAAAAAACTAACAATCAATTACTTGTAAAATTAAAAACAAGCAACACTGATTTTGAAAAAGTAAGTATTTTAGTGAAAAATCGCATTGAAAACCTGCTGAAAGAGCGTGGCGTTACCCATTACAACATTCAAATTGAACCTTTGAAGCACGATGATTTTTTTAATAAATTTAGGAGAGTGGTCAAAAGTTTGTAAATATATTTTTTTTCAAGGTTTGCAAAATTCTATAAATGTCGAATATTTGCTCAGTAGTGGCATCATAACCTCTACTGATAGCATAATTTGCACCTTCTAAAACAAGAAAATACCAATCACGTCCTAACACATAAGACCCAAAAATAGGGTTTTGATTTTGATGAATGTTTTGAGCAACGAGCATTGCTGCAAGTGTTTGTGCAATCGGATCTCCATTTGGGTCAGTTTCTCTTTTGTATTCTTGAAAGCAAAAGTAAGGTGATTCTGGCTCTCTAAATCCCGAGGCAATCATTTCGTCAGGTCTTCCATGAAGCCTATAAACCTCTGATTTTGAACTTGTTATGTTCGCTTCTATTTTTCTTTCTGCAAATAAATTAAAGCGATAAGGAACAGTAAAATTGACTAAACTAAATATCGGTCCAATAAAGTGCAAACTCAAATCTTGTTCATTCCAATTACTGACATTTGTTTTTAGAAGTTGTTGAAAAATAGGCAATACCGCCAATTCTCTTTCTGCGACTTCTATATTTTTTGCGTCATACTCCCATTCATTGAGAGTTTTTATCTCCTCAACTTGACGTAAATCAAAGTTTTTTTCTAAAAAAACCAGCGTACATTCTGTAAATGCTTTCTCTAATTGCATCGAAAATTATTATTTTCACAAAGATACTAAAAAAATACCAAAATAAACAATAAAAAGCAACTTTAATACCTTTTTTTGACAAAATAAAATTTCGTTTTTCGCTTAAAACGAGAATTTTACGGTCAATTTTAAAATAAAAATCATTTTTTCGCTTTTTTTGAGAAATAAATTTTTCTGATTCGCAAACAAAGCGAAAAGAATAATTGCGTTAAAGCAAGCAAGCCATTAACTTTGGCGTATTATTTATAAAATGACAAAACAAACTTCATTATGAAAATACGACCTTTGAAATTTATCGGATTTGGTACAGCTTTGGGAAAGCAATGCGTGGAAAATGATTTCTTTGAGCATTTTCACAGCTTAGAAAAAGGCAAAATTGAAGAAATACTTGGACTTCGCCGCCGCTATCATGTCCAGAACGAAACAATGATTGACCTTGCCGCCGAAGCCTTAGCAAAGGCTTTGACGAATGCAAATCTTAACTTTGAAAACCTTGATTTGGTCATTAGTGCTTCGGTTTCTCCTTTTTACACCCTTCCAAACAATGCCACGATGATTGCGCAGCATTTGGGCAAGTCGCAAGTGCCATGTATGGACGTAAATCAATCTTGTCTTTCTTGGTTGGCAGCTTTGGAGATGGCGAGTTCGCTTTTACAAGTCGGGCAGTATCGAAATATTGCCATTGTTAGTGCCGAAACTCCATCTAAAATACTGAATACCAATAACTTAGAAACGCATTGTCTTTTTGGTGATGCAGCGGCAGCGGTGATTGTATCGCAAAGCGAAAATCCCAATCAAGGAGTCGTCAAGAGCCTTTTTCGTACTTATCCCGAAGGTTGGAACCTTAGTTTGATTCCCGCAGGAGGCTTGGCAAAACACCCTTTGCACGATGCACCAAAAGCCGAAGATTTTACTTTTCAGATGCAAAATCATCGTATTTTGTTGTATTCTTTGAAAAAAATGAAGGTATTTTTTTCAGAATTTTTCACCGAAGATTGTACTTGGAATGAGGTGGATAAGTTTGTTCCACATCAAGGAAGTCGGGCTGGTTTAGACTTTTTTTGCCATGAATTTGGCATTGAAAACAAAGTGATACGGAATTTTGAGCAACGAGGCAATTGTGTTGCCGCTTCTATCCCTTTGGCTTTTTGCGAAGCGATGCAGCATGGAGAAATCAAGGAAAATCAAAAAATATTACTCACTGGTACAGCCGCAGGAATATCGCTCGGCGCTGTAATGGTACAACTTTAAAAAATCATGATAAATCTATTTCTTGGCATTTTGATGTTATTGATTTTGGTTTTAGTAGAAATTCTTTACTTAAAATACGTTGAAAAAGAAGAAATACCTTGGCGAGAAATCATTTTTAACCTCAATTCGGGTCATGTGATGACTTGGGTTTGTAGAGGTTTGGAGATTGCAGGTTTCGATTATGTACTTCGTCACTTCAGTTTCGGCTGGGTATCGCAATGGCATATTGCTGCACAATGGATTTTTACGTTGTTTGCTTGGGATTTTTGTTTTTATTGGATGCACCGTTTGCACCATAAATACCCTTTGTTGTGGGCTGTTCATGTGGTGCATCACGAAGGTGAGCATTTTAGTTTGTCGCTTGGGATTCGCAATTCTTGGTATTCTTCGCTGACTTCATTGCCGTTTTTTGTTCCTTTGGCAATCTTGGGCGTATCGACAGAACAGTTTGTATTGCTTGGTGCGTTTCATTATGCTATCCAATTTTACAATCACAACCGCATCGTAAAAAAATCGGGTTGGTTGGAATATTTTATTGTTACGCCGTCACATCATCGGGTACATCATGGCATGAATCCTGAGTATCGGGACAAAAATTGTGGTGGAACTTTTGCCCTTTGGGACAAGTGGTTTGGTACGTTTCAAGAAGAACGTGACGATGTACAAATTCAATACGGTGTTAAGCAAAAAATAGCAACAGACAACCCTTTTTGGGCAAATAATTTGCCTTTTTTAAAGTACGTTTTAAAAATAAAAATGCCTGATTTTCAGTCTTTTACAAAAAATAAAATACCATTGAGCGAGTTTTTTATTTCTATCGGTGGCGTGCTTCAATTTGCCTTATTGGTATTTTATATTTACCAAGAAGACAAGTGGAATGGTTGGCAAGAGTTTAGCCTTTTTGCGTTGCTTTTGGCAAGCACAATTGCCATTGCTGGACTGTATGAAAACTATCGTTGGGGAACTTATTCATGGTTGTTTTTGGCTTTTGCAATGCTTTATTTTATGTTTTACTTTGCTATTTTTCAGCCTGTTTTTATGTTCTTAGTTGGTGTTTTCGTCATACACAGTTTGTTTGTTTTTGTAAAACAATTTTAAAAATTCTACAAATCAAAGAAAATGAAAAATTACCCATTTCTTGATAAATTTCGCATCGTTTTACATTTTTTAAGGTGTATTATGCACCTGAGTGTACCGTTTATGGTGATGCCGAGTATCGTTTGGCCTATTCGTGCCGCTTCTGGTCACAGCGAAATAGCAGACGGATTTGTATTTTTAGTACATGTGATGGTCATGGAAAGTTTTTTTGTAATGAATGGCTTTTTTGCAATGGTTTTATTGAGTAAAAAAAGCCACAAAACATTCATTGTCAATCGTT
The DNA here is from genome assembly GCA_043777755.1 of Saprospiraceae bacterium. Classification (GTDB taxonomy): domain Bacteria; phylum Bacteroidota; class Bacteroidia; order Chitinophagales; family Saprospiraceae; genus CANHEE01. The sequence continues at coordinate 18,709 of JAYWHK010000128.1, read as the reverse complement.
TGCGACGAGTAGGTGTTCCATTTTTGCTGGGCATCATTTTTTTAGTGCCATTCATTATGAGTTTGGGATTTTCGTGGCAACAACAAAAGACAATAATTGAAGTTTTTCCACAAGTTATTGCATCGTTTCAGCACTTTACTTTTTCCTTTGCACATCTTTGGAGTTTGTGGTATTTGATGATTATATACGGCGTTTTTTTAATTTTATTAAAAATCAAAGTGTTGAAAACCAATGAGTTGTTGCAAAAAATGACTTGGCAAAAAATATTACTTTTGGTCATCACCATTGCTTCAATAAGCCTTATTTTATTTCCTCGAAAATACACACTTCTACCATTACAAACGTTGGGCGATTGGCAAATGTTACTTTATTTTTTTGCTTTTTTCATGTTGGGCGTTTGGTGTTTTTGGCACAAAGAAAAACTGGATATTGACATACCTTTGCGCAAGGTTTGGTTTTTATTTTTCGCAGCGCTCATTTTGAATATTTTATTTCAAAAGACAGAAAACCCAACTTTTGTACTCAAAATAATTGGTTCATTGGCTTATGTTTTACAAGCCGTTTGTAGTTTGATTTTGTTTTGGCAAGCTATGAAAAAATGGTCGTGGCAACCAAAATTTTTATCTATTTATAGCCAATCAATGTACTGGATTTATTGGATAGAAGTGCCAATTGCGCTAACTGTTCATTATTTTTTTGTTGATTCCATTCCTGCGTTGTTATTGATTGGTGTCACTACTTTTTTTACTTTTATCATAGGTTATTTTTCTTATCAAAAAATTATGTTCGACAAGAAATTAGGCAAAATTTTAGGGTTTTAATAAAAAAATAAAAAAAGCCATCAGAATAAATACACTGTTTTTTTAGTTGTTTAATGTTTGCTATTGTTTGAAATGGTTCTAACTAATTGAAAACCAAAACAATACAACAATTACAAACAATTACAAACTTTTAGAACAATGTAATAAATCCTGATGGCTTTTTATTTTTTTGACAAAAAAATATCCAATATCTAATATCTCAATATCTTATTTTTACTCTTTAATCCACTTCGTCACCTGTTGCTCGCCTTTTTCGTTGCGAAGGATAACAAAATAAATACCAGCGTTCAAAGTACTCATATCTTCAAAACTTTGTGTGTAGAAACCAGCACTTTGCTTTTCAGACATCAATGTTTTTACCAATTGACCTTGAATATTATAGACACCAATATTGATGTTATTTTCACTTTCAATATTGTATTGAACATTCAATGTATTTGTTCCAGGATTTGGAGAAACCACCAAATTGTCAATGGCAATTGGTGTTGTAGGGCAACCCGTAGTTTTGAAAGAACGAGCATTGCTGAAAGAACTTGTTCCGCCATTGCTACAATTAGCTTGCACTTTCACTGTATAATAACGGCATTTTATCAAACCTGTTAATGTAATACTATTGGTTGTAACATTATTCACAGTTATCCAAGGTGCATTCGGCACTAGCAAAGCCTTGTACTGAACAGTATGAGAAGTCACCGCTGTATTCGCTGACCAAGTTGCTTTTGCCGTTGTATTTGTGATATTAGTTACTACCAATTGCGTTGGCGTTGCACACGTTGGAGGTGGTGGACAACCCGCTGTTTTGAATGTTTTTACAAAACTATAAGCACTTGGCGCAGTACAATTTGCTTTAATTCTCACTTGATATTCTGTACAAGCAGTCAAGCCTGACAACGTATCAGGCGAAGTACTTACTGTTTTTATCGTCCAAGTCGTTGTGGTAGAAGTTTTATATTCCAAAGAAAAAGTTGTTCCAGCAGGATAAATCGTTGTGTTCCAAAGAACAATACCTTTTGTTGGGTCAAGAGAAGCGGCAGCTGCCAAAATCACAGGCGTTGCGCAAACAGGAGGACAACCACCTGTCTGAAGACCAAATACATTGCTGTAAGTACTACTTGAAGTTGCGCTACAATTTGCTTTTACACGAATCAAATATTCAGAACAAGCGTCCAAACCCGTAATCGTAAATGGCGAAGATGTCGCTGTTGCAACAGTCCAAGTCGTTGCTGTATTTTTTTTATATTCAACAGTATAAGTTGTGCCAGCTGCATAGTTTGCAGTATTCCAAGAAGCCGTAGCACTGTAAGAAGTTGCGCCAGGCGTTTGGAAGGCTTGCGCACCAACGATAGGAGCAACACAAGGCGTTGGGTTACAACCATCTGTCAAAAATGCAACCTGATTGCTGTAAGTACTACTTGAAGTTGCGCTACAAATCGCTTTTACACGAACCAAATATTCTGAACATACATCTAATGCAGTAATCGTATAAGGAGAAGTGGCATTAGAAACAATTGTCCAATTTGGGTTGTTATTTTTTCTATATTCTAAAACAAAAGTTGTGCCTGCGGCATAAGCCGAAGTATTCCAAGACACCGTGCCAGAAGGTGTTGCCGTTGGTGTAATAGGACTTACACTAAGTTGTGGCGCACTACAAGGAAGAGGACAATTTCCAGTGAAAACAGCTGTTTGATTGCTGTATGCACTGCCATTGGTATTTGGACAAAGTGCTTTTATTCTAAAGAAATACTCAGAACAATTGTCTAAACCAGCAACGGTATAAGGCGAAGCCGTTGCACTTGTAGTTGCTACTGTCCAATTAGCAGCTGTATTTTTTTTGTATTCAATAATAAACGTAGTGCCTGTTGGATAAGAAACTGTACTCCAAACCAATACTGCTGCTGCGCCTGTTGTACCTGCTGCTGAACCTGTTAAAGTAGTCGTCAATACAGGTGGATTACAAGGGGCAGGACAACCAACGGTTGTGAACGCCGTTTGAACGCTATAAGCACTTGTCAAAGTTGTAGTAGCATTGCTACAAACAGCTTTCATACGCACTTGATACTCCGAACAAGCATCTAAACCTGTAATCGTGTATGGTGAAGACGTTGTAGTCACTGTTGTCCAAGTGGTCGCTGTATTTTTTTTGTATTCTAAAATAAATGTTGTACCAGCACCATAAGCGGTATTGTTCCAAGTCACTGTTCCGCTAAAAGAAGAAAGTGCAGGATTCACACCAGCCGAAACTAAAGGTGCATTACAAGTAGTAATGCAACCCAATGTCGTGACCGCCATTTGGTTACTGTAAGTACTCGAACTCGTATTTGAACAAAATGCTTTTGCTCTGAATTGGTATTCTGTACAAGCATCTAAGCCTGGAATAGTCGCAGGAGAAGCGGTTGCTGTATATACTTGCCAAGTTGTTGCAGTACTTTTTTTGTATTCAACAATATAGTATGTTCCAGTTGGATAAGAAGTTGTTGCCCAAGCAACTACCGCTGACTGACCAACTGCACCCGCAGGCGTTGTCGCTGTTTGAACAACAATACTTGGTGCAGCACAAGCCGCTGGACAAGTACCCAATGTTGTGAACGCAATTTGCGTACTGTATGTACTTGCAGCAGTACTACTACACACTGCTTTGATACGCACTTGATATTCTGTACAAGGCAAAAGTCCATCAATATTTCGAGGACTGGTTTGAGCCGTAGTCAAAGTCCAAGTCGTTGCAGTTGCCAGTTTGTACTCTACAACATAAGCTGTTCCTGTTGGATAACCTGCTGTATTCCAAGCGATGGTTGCCCCTTGATTGTTCGGAATTGTCAAAACAGTTGAAAAAGGTGTTGCTGTTACACCTGTTGGCACGGCGCAGTTTGCGCTACAGCCATTGCTCGTAAAGGTTATTGGCACGCTCGGGTCACTCGTAGAAGTAGCCGAACAAACAGCTTTTACAGTCAAAGTGTAAGCTTGACAAGGAGAAAGTCCTGTGATGGTAAATGGACTCGCCGTTGCTGGTACAGTGGTTTGTACTGTTGTCCCTGGGATACCATAAGTGATCAAGTAGCTTGTTCCAGCAGCGTAATTGGCTGTGGGCCAAGTGACGACAGCCGTTCCTGTCATGTTGTTTGGTGTTGAAGAAACACTAACACCAGTTGGTTTGGCACAAACGGTTTGAGCCTGTGCTACATTGCCTACAAATAGTAAGACAATACTTAGAATAATGTTGAAAAATTTCATTGGATAATTTATTTTATTTTGATTGAATAAAAGTAGAAAATACACTGTTTAAAAAGTTTGCTATTGTTTATAATTGTTGTATTGTTTTGGTTTTCAATTAGTTAGAACCATTTCAAACAATAGCAAACATTAAATAACTAAAAAAACAATGTAGTAAAAGGGCTTAAACTGAGCGTTTTTATAAGTAAAAAATGTTATAAAAATCTGGCTGGCAGTTTTTTATAACATTTTTTTATTATTATATCTAAAAACTGTAATTTAATTACAATGAAAGATACAAAAAGGTTGCATAACGCTGTTTGAATTAAGCTAATTTTTAAAATAACAATGGAGCAAAACCTAACTTTACTTGCCAGAACCAGCAAAAAGCACCCAAAATGAAGTAAAGATAGCGGCGAACAAAGACCCTAATCAATGGGCGGTTGACGGTCATTCCACACAATTCAAACAAATAAGAATAAAAAGTTGAATCTTTGCTGTCTGTCAAATCATGCTTTGCATTCAATAAGCATTTATCAAAAACAGCAAATTGTAATAAAATAATGGCGTAAGCGCCACACATGATTTGCCATGAAAAAAGAAATGGACCAACCCATGCCAATGAGGTGATGAGAAGGTGAAACCAAAACATAAAATTGTGCTTAGACTCTAATTTAGCTTCCATAAAAATTAATTTTTTGCTTGTTTAAAATGTGATGTAAAAATATAATTCCGCAAATGTACAAATGTTTGAAATATTTTTTGTATAAAATATTTTTTTATATTTTAAAAAATATAACAGTTTCGCTGTAGGTGGAAGATTTTGTTTTCGTCAAAACTATTGTGGCAAATTCAAGTAATAAATGTGTTGAGCTAAAGTTGCACTGCCAAGCTGAAACTGGGCAGTGCAACAGAGCCAAAATTATAGTAAACAATAATTACCTTACTTCAATTCATGTACTGAAGAACTCGTTATTTTCCAAGCACCATTGATTTTTTCCATCAATCGAAATTGTTGCATACGAGGCGTTTTTGTACCATCTTTTTTGGTATCTTGCTGAGTGAAACTTGCCCAAGCTACATTCCCACTACTGCGAACTAGGAAATTTTCGTAAGAAGCCACCGAGCCATCAACTGGCGGAATTGTACCATTCTTGGTAGCATCGTTCATTTGTGCGCCCGTGAGTGAAACTACATTGCCACCGCCCGAATACAGCATCACAGTAGCATCTGTAATGTTCCAATAACTAAGAAAAACATTGCGGTCTGCATTCGTGTGGAAAGTGATAGTTTCTTCTTCTATCGCTTTGCGAATTGCCGCATCTTCGTTTTGCGCCATCGCTGCGCATAAATTGATTGCTAAAAAAGCAAGTGTAATGAGTATTTTTTTCATCTGAATTAAATTTAAAAATTAGTTAAAATATTTGATTATAAGGTTATTACATCGGGGCAACTGGTGCGGGTACTAAATTGCTCACTGGTTTTACGCTTTTCAGATAAGCAAAAATGGCACTTACATCTTCGTCTTTCATAGTCACGTAATTTTGCCAAGGCATTGGTGGAAGCAACATTCTACCTCCGTCCGAGCCTTTGAATTTGCCTTCTTTCATGGCTTTTTTAAAGTTTTCTTCTGTCCAATTGCCAATACCCGTTTCGTCGGGTGTAAGATTTCCAGCAAAAGAAATGCCCCAAGGTCCAGCCGTTGCCGTCAAATCAGGCATAAACATAGAAAAACCTTGTTTCAACATTTTGCTATCAAATTTTGGAACAGGCAACGAACTCGGATAGCCAGAAAGCAACAATTCTGGTATAATTTCGGGACCTCGTGCGCCCATGCGCTTTGGCGAATGACAGTCATTGCAACCAGCAATTGTGACCAAATAAGCACCTTTTTCTATTTGTGCTGCTTTCGTCGCTGCCGCATCAACGGTTGGTTTGTTTTCTTTGGGTTGCTCTGCGCAAGAAAACAAAAAGAGTAGGCTTACGCCTAAAAATAAAACTGTTTTTTTCATTTTGAGAAATTTTGGATGTTATAAATAATGAATTAAATTGTTTGATTTTTTTTGAGTTATAAATTGTTGATTAATAGCATTTTATGATTTATTTACTTTCGCTGGATTAATCCACTTCCTTACAGGAACTTCAAAGAAACGATACGTCAAATAAGAAAATAAAAGTATTAAAGGCAAATGCCAAGCGATAATCAACCAATTATTTGCAATATCTCTTGGATTGGGTAAAGCATTGGAATAAACGAAAATTTTATTGACCATATACATCACAGGTTCGTGAATCATATAAATCGTAAATGACCAATCTCCTAAGTGTTGTAAGGATTTATTAGCAAAAAAATGATTGATGCCTTCGCTACCATAAGCTCCTGCCAAAATAATAAATAAAAATGGTATAACTATCACATAGTCAGGTAATTGCAAGTGCATCTCTACAAAAGAAAGCAGCGCAAATGTAATGATAAGGTAGCCATTGCTTAGGTATTTTTTTAACCAATCAACACGGTACAACTCATAACCTGCCATACCTAAAATAAATCCAGCAAGACAACGAAATATACCATATTGAAAGGATACATTAATGGTTTTGAGGCTCAAATCGGGAGGCAAAAAAAACAAAGATTTTGAGATATTTACCATCGGCACAAGGTAGAGAGCAATGCCAATGTAAGCGATAAAACAAGCGACAATCGTAGCAATTTTTAGCCAATTGTTCATTTTCATAAATGGAATAACCAAAAATGGAAAAATCATATACGTCGCCCATTCTACGCTGATTGACCACGAAGCATGATTCCAACTAAACCAATCGTGTAAGTTGAGCGAATGAACCATAAACAAATTACTAATGATAGTGCTAAAATTGTTCTCCGCCTCAAGAATAGGATGTGCAGCAATGCCCATTTTTGCCGTAAGGCTATAAAGCGCAATGCAAAACAATAAAGTCGCCAAATGTAAAGGATAAAGCCTTGCAAAACGAGCTTGGAAAAATGTTTTGTAGTTGGCAAAAGTTACGCCCGTAGAAAACATTTCGCTATACACGTGGCTCATAATGAATCCACTCAGGATAAAGAAAAAATCAACCATCAAGTACATTTTTCCCATAATTGGCGAAAAATTTGTGGCGATGATACCTCCGCCGCCATTGCCCAGCATGAGGTCGAAGTGGAAAAAAACCGTGAGCAAGGCAGCAATACCTCGCATCGGGGTCAAATTGTTAAGATATTTGGTCATAGAGTTGTGTATGTTTTGTTTGATTTTAAAAATAGAAATAGATAAAATGGACAACAAAACATAATGTAAAAATAATTTTTTCTTAGCAACTAAGCAAATTTAATAAGCAAACGGAAAGATTGAGTTATCAAACGGGAAAAATTTGTAAGTTTTTACAAATAATACTCTATATTTGCACGATGAGGAAATAATACTCTTGACCAAATGTTTAATGCTTTATGCTGTTTCGTTAAATGCGCAATCTAACGAAGCTACTACCTCTCTTTTATTGCAACAGCAAACAGAAGCAAAAGACCTATTTTAACAATCTAATGACTTTATGTATCGTGCAATCATCATAGACGACGAATCTTTTAGTCGGCAACAATTGCGTCTTGGCTTAGAAGATCAGGCATTGCCAATAGACATCGTTGCGGAAGCAAACAACGGTGTGGAAGGCTTACGCCAAATCGAAATACATCAGCCTGATTTAGTTTTTTTGAATATAGAAATGCCCGAAATGAACGGTTTTGAAATGCTTCAAAAAATTAAAAATCCAACTTTTTATATCATTTTTATTACGTCTTTTGACAAATATGCGATTAAAGCGATTCGTTTTTCTGCACTTGGCTACCTTCTCAAACCCATTGAACAAGACGAGCTTTGCGCTGCTTTGCAGCGATTTGAACAGAAAAGCATGATGAATTTCGAGCAGACTAAAAAGTACAATAATCTCTTGCAAAGCATCAAAGAACAATCCTTTAAAGTAACGATTAACACCAACGAAGGGACTTTGTATTTTGATACAGACGATATTTTGTTTTTAGAAGGACAGAGCAACTACACCAAATTTTATTTTATCAATAAAAAAACATTACTCACTTCCCAAAATCTGAAAAATTATGAAAATATATTAGACGATTATGGTTTTATAAGAATACATAAATCATTAATAGTTAATAAAATACACATAGAAAAAATAAAAAATAATAATATTTTTTTGAAAAACCACATCCAACCACTTGTAATCGCAAAGCGACGAAAAATAGAAATTTTAGAAAAATTAAAAACATAGTAGCAGCGAAAAGCTGCTGCAAAAGGGATAAATATTTCATATCTAATACACTAATTTATAAAAAAACTGCTTATGTCATTGAATCGTTTACATTGTTCCACAAAAAATTTAAAAGAGTCAGAAAAGTAATTATAACAAAACCCTGCCAATCTTATTCAAACTAAATTTCAGTTTTTCATAAAAAACGCCTACCTTTGCGGACTTATTTTTATTCTAAAATCTTTTTGTGAAATGATTCGTCGTAGATTTGATGATTTTCATTGCTCTTTTTGCGGACGTGACAAGTCCGAAGCGATGATGTTGATAGCTGGTTTGGAAGCACATATTTGTGAAATATGTGTAGAAAGTGCCATAGAAATCATTGACCAAGAGTTGTATGGCGACGAAAATCGCCGTAAAAAGAAGAAAAAAGAAGCTCCGCCGCCGCCGCCACCAAAATTTGAACTTCCTGATTACATTACGCCTCGACACATCAAGGCGCACTTGGATCAGTACGTGATTGGTCAGACCGATGCTAAAAAAATACTTTCCGTTGCGGTGTATAACCACTACAAACGTTTGAATCAAGACAAAACAGACGATGTAGAAATCGAAAAATCTAATATTTTGTTGATTGGTCGGACAGGAACAGGTAAAACTTTGTTGGCAAAAACCATTGCAAAATTACTCAATGTTCCTTTTGCGATTGTTGATGCAACGGTTTTTACGGAAGCAGGTTATGTTGGAGAAGATGTAGAAAGTATTTTGAGCCGCTTGTTACAAAATTGCGAATACAATGCTTCGGCTGCCGAATTAGGCATTGTCTATATTGATGAAATGGACAAAATCGCTCGAAAATCAGACAATCCTTCCTTGACTCGTGATGTTTCTGGCGAAGGTGTTCAGCAAGCCTTACTCAAAATGTTGGAAGGTACAGAAGTGAACGTTCCTCCCAACGGTGGTCGAAAACATCCTGAACAAAAACTTGTTAAAGTCAATACTGAAAATATTTTGTTTATTTGTGGTGGTGCTTTTGATGGCATTGAACGAGTAATTGCTCGTCGTATGAATACACAAGTCATTGGTTTTGACAGTAAAGAAAAACAAGCGATTGACAAAGATAATTTGTTGAAATATGTGAACCAGCACGACATCAAAACTTATGGTTTGATACCCGAATTGGTTGGTCGTATGCCAGTGCTAACATACCTCGAACCACTTGATTTACAAGGACTTAGAAATATTTTGACGCAACCTAAAAATGCGTTGATGAAACAATATACCCGACTTTTTGAGTTGGAAGGTATCAAACTTATTGTGGAAGACGAGGTGTTAGATTTTATCGCCCAAGTTGCCCTTGAATACGAGTTGGGCGCAAGAGGTCTTCGCTCTATTTGTGAAGCCATTATGACCGATGCTATGTTTGATTTACCTTCCAGTAAAAATACGAGTCAGTACGTTTTGACTTTGCAGTATGCCGAAGAAAAAATGTTTGGTTCAAGGCTGGGAACGCAATTGAAAAAAGCAGCGTAAAAGCCCCTCCTAAATCCTCCCCTGAATGGGAGGACTTTAATGTGCTGGTTTAATGCATTAGATTTTATAAAACAACCTAAATGTTAAAAATAGGCTAAGTTTTAGAATCAAAAATTTAGAATCAAAAAAATCAAGAATTTAGAATTTCAAAAATATGTTTCAATTATCCTCTAATAGTACTTTATTTTTTAGAATATTTTTACCCATTTTTTGGCTTACATTTTTTGGTGCATTCATGTTGGTTAGCATTTTTGTGTTAGACGAGCCATTTGTGATGGGAACTCGGATTGCTAATTTTCGGATTGGAATTGTACTGTTTTGGCTAACAGGATTGGTATTTTTTTATTTTACTTCTTTTAAAATAAATAGGGTAGATGCTGACGAACATTTTATTTATGTGAGTAATTATGCGAAAAATTTTCGTTACCCTTACCATAACATCGAAAAAATAACATTGAGCGATTACGGAATTTTGAGTATGGGAAAAATAGAACTCAAAGAAGCTGGAAATTTTGGTAAAAACATTCGTTTTATACGCAGCCACAAAGGTTTTAAGCAATTTTTGGAAAAATTTCCGAATTATGAAATCTTAGTGGAAAAAGTGGCGTGATTTATGTTTTTTGTAAAACTTAGATATACGCAAAATTAAAACGAAGTTTTAATGAAATTGGTGAAATTTGATAACTATTTACCGCTTTTGCAACTTTCCACCACGGAGAAACGGAGAACACGGAGCTTGAAAAAAATAGCCGAAGGCTATTTTTTGACTCTGTGACCTCCGTTTCTCCGTGGTAAAGAATAAAAATCTTCGATTTTTCTGTAATGCTAAATAGTTGCGAAATTTGATTTAATTTTACATTATGATTTATGATTAGTGTGAATTAGTTGAATTTGTGAATAATTCGTGTTGAAAATAAATACGCCAATTTGTTGCGTTTTTTCTATATAAAATATTGTAAATCATTGAATTAAAAGACTATTAATCAATGATTTACGACTATAAATAAATTTATACCTTTATTTTTATGAGAGTAGCAGTTGTTGGTGCAACAGGTTTGGTTGGCACAGAAATGCGTAAAGTCTTGGCTGAACGCAAATTCAAAATTACAGAATTTTATCCCGTTGCTTCTGAAAAATCAGTAGGAAAAGAGGTGGAGTTCAAAAATAAAAAATACAAATGTATTGGTTTGGAAGAAGCGGTAAGCATCGCTCCTGACATCGCTATTTTTTCGGCTGGCGGCAGTGTTTCCTTAGAATGGGCGCCAAAATTCGCAGCAGCAGGCACGACAGTGATTGACAATTCGTCAGCGTTCCGTATGGACACGACCAAAAAACTCATCGTACCTGAGTGTAACGCTGATGCGCTTACTAAAGAAGATAAAATCATTGCAAATCCGAATTGCTCGACCATTCAGATGGTGGTGGCACTGAGCAAGTTGCATAAAAAATATAAAATTAAGCGCATTGTTGTTTCTACCTACCAATCTGTAACAGGAACTGGCGTAAAAGCGGTTGAGCAAATGACAAATGAGCGCAATGGCATCACAGACGGCCCGATGGCGTATAAATACCCCATTGATATGAACGTGATTCCGCAAATTGATGTATTTTTGGAAAATGGTTACACCAAAGAAGAAATGAAAATGGTGAAGGAAACCAACAAAATCATGCGTGATGACAGCATCAAAGTAACTGCGACGACGGTTCGTATTCCTGTTGTTGGTGGTCACTCAGAGAGCGTAAATGTTCAGTTTGCCCGTGAGTATGACATGGAAACTGTTTATGATTTGTTGAGAAAAACCTCTGGCGTTATCGTAATGGATGACCCTGCAAACAATATTTATCCAATGCCAATGAACGCACACGGGCGTGACGAGGTTTTTGTTGGTCGTGTTCGTCGTGATGAAAGCCAACCTAAAACCTTGAATATGTGGATTGTAGCGGATAATCTCCGAAAAGGAGCTGCAACAAATGCAGTACAAATTGCAGAATATTTGGTGAAGAAGAAATTGGTGTAATCTCACAATAGAATTGAAAAAAAACCTTCGTTTTATTTAAAACGAAGGTTTTTTGTTTTTAAATTAAGCTAAATTTGTCAAAATTATTAAGTAGTAATATACACAACGGATATTGGTTATTAGATATTAAAGATATTGCAAACGCTTGGTGTTCAATGTTTTGCATAAATACAAAATCCCAAAACCACTTTCCGACGTGTATATCTAAATAAACTACAGTTGTAAAATTTTGTAATCTATTGAGATAATCAAGACACTATCGACTTACTGACTATCGACTTTTCACCACCTTCTTTTTTTTCCTTTTTTATACTTAGAAACAGTCAAAATTTTACCATTTTCATCATAATTAATAAGTGTTCCATTCCCATTTTGGAGTGTTCCCAAAGCCAAAGATTTGCCGTTAGCGTCGTAATAAGCACTACAATTCATTAATTTTTCATTGTTGTATTGCAAAACCATTTTGAGTTGCGTATTTTTATAATAGTAATAACCAATACCGTTTTTTGGCGAATCAAAATCACCAACAACCTCTTGAAAGGCATAATCTCCATTGGATTCTACGGCATAACGCTTAGAAAATAAATTTTCTCCGCCCATGTAATAGCGAATCAGCTGGCGAGTATCGTCGTATTGTTCGATACAAATGGTCGTGTCACCTTTGTCATAAACTTCAGTACAATTGGCATAAAGCATACCTTCTTTTTGTGCTGTAAGCTGAAAAGATAAAATGCTAAAAATTGCAATAAAAAATAATTTCATACGTCTTAAAAATAACTTTGAGAAAAAACAAACACAAAAGTATCTCTATTTATGCTACTTTCAAAATTATTTGCAAAAACAAAAATATGTAAAGTACCTGTCATTTCTGTTTTTATTTTTGTATGTCACTGAAAAATAGCATACTTTTGTGGAATGTTTTGCAAAACAAATATAATAAGTAGTAATGTCCAAATAAATACGGTTGTAAAATTTTGTAATCTATTGATAATCAAAGTACTAACGACTTTCAGACTTGCGACTTACTTGCTTACGACTACTCAATTGAAATAATCGACATTTAAAAATATTATAAAATATGGAAGCAATCGCACAAACCCCAGTAATGCTCTACACAGAGCAAACTCCAAATCCAGAAACATTAAAATTCGTAACCAACAAGATGTTGTTCCGAGGAACTGCTGATTTTCGTGAAGCACATTTGGCTACAGATTGGTCAGCCTTAGCGACAGCTTTGTTTGAAATGCCTTACGTCAAAGGTGTTTATATTTGCAATAATTTTGTTACAGTAACGAAAGAATTCAATTATGCTTGGGAAGACATCATGTTGCGTACCAAAGAATTTATCAAGAAATACGTAGAAGAAGGTGGCGAAATCGTCAAAGATGGTTTTACAGCAGAAATGGAAAAAGTAGAGTCTGCCAATCGTGCCATGACTTATACAGGTGCTGACGGAGAGTTGGTTTCTCGCATCAAAGACCTTATTGACACTTACGTAAAACCTGCGGTAGAAATGGACGGTGGAAACATTGAGTTCAAATCATTCGACAATGGAGTTGTAACAGTAATCCTTCAAGGTTCATGTAGCGGTTGTCCTTCATCGACAGTTACTTTGAAAACAGGTATCGAAGGGATGTTGAAAAGAATGGTTCCTGAAGTGACGGAAGTTGTTTCAGAAGCTGGATAATTTTTTTAATATTGAAAAAAAAAAGCCTAAATTTTTGCTGACGTAAAAATTTAGGCTTTTTTTGTTTTTTATTAAAAATACTTTATATATTAAAAAATATCGAAAAAGGCATTGTTATATTTGACTTTTTTATAAAAAGTTGTATCTTTGTGACGTTCTCCACAGAACCATCCCGACTTCCTACCAATTTGTAATGGCTTTGCTATTGCAAGTAATTGATATTCAATTTATTATAAGATTTTCGTAACCCTTACCCTTCAACAAGGTAGCGGATATTTCTGTTGCTTCAACACGCAACAAAACCAGCATACACAACAACAAAATAATCCTTTAACATGAAAAGAACGAATTTTACTCGTCTTCTAATTTTTTTATTGTGCCTACCTATGACCATGCTATTTGGTCAGAGCAAACAAATCAATTGGCAAATCACCACTATTCAGTCGCAACTCAACAATGCGCCATTGGAAGGTTCTTCTAATGGTAAAACCATTGCATTGCCTATGCCTGAAGGTGCGGACGAGCAAGTAGAAATTTGGGAATCTCCTGTTATTTCTACTGAAATGAGCGCACTTTATCCAAGCATTAAAACGTACATCGTAAGAGGTGTGAACGATAAAGAACTCTTCGGACGTGTGATGATTTCCAACATTGGTTTTCATGGCACAATCATGAACAATAAAGGACGTGTTGTTATTGAGCGTGTTGGCGTAGATAACAACAGCTACAAAGTAGCTGTTGCACCTACACAGGCTTTTGAGTGTAGAACTCCTGGCGGCAATTTCAAGGACAACGGTGGTGATCGTACTTATAGCAATGGAGCTACTTTGCGCAATTACGACTTTGCAGCGGTAACAACTCCTGAGTTTGTTGCAGGCAATGGAGGAACGAATGCTGCTGCCAACCTTATCGTTGCACAACATATTAATTCTTTGAATGTTCTTTACGAAAAAGAATTGTCAATTCGATTTACTTTACTGACACCACATAATTCTCCAACTGCTATTGCAAATCAAGATTTAAATGCAGTACAAACTATTTTAACTGCTCAATTTCCTGGCGGATATGATTTAGGTCACGCTTTTCACCACACAAGTGCGGGTGGTGGTAGCGGTTTAGCTGGATTAGGTATTGTGTGTAGTAGTGGAAGCAAAGGTAGAGGCTGGTCAGGAGCAAATCCTTCAAATGGAGCATTGTTTATGGACATTTTTTACCATGAAGTAGCGCACCAATTTAATGCGCCACATACATATAATGGTACAGGAAGTTCTTGTACAGCTCAGATTTCAACAATATCAGCTTATGAAATTGGCTCGGGAACGACCATCATGTCTTATTCTGGTTCTTGTGGAGTTGGACAAAATATTGGAGAAAGTGATTTGCGTTTTCATACACATAGTTTAGAAGCAATGTCTTCTTTTGCAAGTGGTTCTGGTAACTGTGCAACAAATACAGCAACAGGCAATACTCCGCCAGTAGTCAATGCTAATCCAAGTGGTGGAACATACAGTATTCCTAAAAGTACTCCTTTTGAATTGACTGGCTCTGGAGCAGATGCTAATGGAGATGTCATTCAGTATTGTTGGGAACAATACAACGAAGATGGTATAGGCGCACCAACACAAGGTATGATTGGTGCAACAGCTGGAGCAAGTACACTTGCACCATTGTTCAGATGCTATCCTGTGACAAGTTCTTTAACCAGAACATTTCCAGCATTAAGTTATATTTTATCAAATACTCCTTATGATTTTGAGCCATTGCCAAGTGTTGCACGTACTTTAAACTTTCGTTTGACGGGTCGAGACAATAGAGTAGGTGGTGGAGGAATTCACTGTTCAGCAGTAGCAGTAAATGTAATCAATACCGCTACACCTTTTGCAGTGACATCTCAAAATGCCGCAACAACATGGGCTGCAAATGGTTCAAATACCGCTACTGTTACATGGGATGTAGCAGGAACAACAGCAGCTCCAATCAGTTGCGCAAATGTCACCATATTATTTTCTACGGATGGTGGAGTAACATTCCCTAATGTATTGGTCGCAAGTACGCCTAACAATGGTTCTGCAACTTTTACCATTCCAAGTTATCCAACTACGGTAGGTAGAGTAAAAGTAAAATGTGCAGATGGTAATATTTTCTTTGACATTAACAATGATAATATTACGATTACATCAAGTTGTACAGCAGAAGCGGCAAGTATTTCACCTGCTACAGCAGTAAGTGCGCCTCCGGCTGATGCAGCATTAAACTTTAACTTAACACCTCAATATGGAGCTATAATAACACCTTTTACAGGTTCTATTACAGCGGCTTCTCCTGCATCTTCATTATTTCTAACGGCTTCTCCTTGCTCAAATTTTGGAGCGAATCTGACTAATTATGTTGCTTATACTTTTCAAGTTAGTGTTGCAGGAACTTATATATTCAATAGAACAGTAGGTTCTAACTTAGTAATGGGACTTTTTAATACTGCATTTGTTCCAAGCTCTCCATGTACTAATTTTATAGCAGGGAGTACTAATAACCTTACGGCATCAATTAGTGCAACTTTAAATCCTAACCTTATATATGTATTTGTTGTTAGCACTTTTAATACTGGAACACCAGCTTTACCAGCTCCTTATACGATTAATGTAACTCCTCCAGCGGGTGGTGGTATATTTAGTGGTATTCCCAACCCTGGTGCAACATTCTTATATTCTTATGTTATTGTAAATACAATAACAAATACAGTGGTAGGTATTCAAGCAGGTAGTAGTTCAGCGGCGGCGGCGGTTAATATGACAGCTGCGGGAACATATCCTGCGGGAACATATCAGGTATACGGACTTTCTCATTCTAATACGACAACTTTGGCTTCTTTACAAGGAACTTATGTTGGTCAGCCATTTACAACACTTCAGTCTGCCTTGGCTTTATTGACATTCTGTGGTGATTTGAGTTCCAACTCAAAACCTGTAACCATTACAGCTCCATCTTGTACTCCTCCAACTGTTTCTACACAACCAGCTCCAACAACTACTGTTTGCGCTGGAGCTTCGGTAGCTTTAACAGTTGCAGCAACAGGTGGTACGCCAGCTTATACTTATCAATGGAAAAAAGGTGCAGCAAATGTTGTTAATAGTGCTTCTATAACAGGTGCAACAACAGCAACCTTAACAATAAATCCTACAACAACAGCAGATGCTGGAACTTATACTTGTGTGATTACGGACATGGCTTCTTGTTCAGTAACGAGTGCCAACGCAGTAGTTACAATCAACCCGTCACCTTCCGCATTTAATGTAACTGGTAGTGGAGCATATTGTACAGGTGGAACAGGTGTAGCAGTTGGTTTAAGTAGCTCCGTTTCAGGTATCAACTATCAATTAAAAGACGGAGCAAGCGATGTAGGTGCTCCTGTTGCAGGTACTGGTGCAGTTATTTCTTTTGGAAATCAAACAACAGCAACAACATATACAGTAGTTGCAACGGTAGCAGCAACAGGTTGTACAGCAACCATGACTGGTAATGCAGTTGTAACAATTAATCCATTACCAGCAGCTTTTGCAGTAACAGGTGGTGGCGCATATTGCGCAGGTGGAACAGGTGTTCCAGTTGGATTAGCCAATTCAGTATCAACAGTTTCTTATCAATTAAAAAATGGTGCAACAAATGTATCTACTTTGGGTGGAACAGGTGCAGCACTTGCGTTTGGAAATCAAACAGCAGCAGGTACATATACTATAGTAGCAACAACAATTGCAACGACTTGTATGGCAACGATGACAGGCTCTGCCGTCGTTACGATAAATCCATTGCCTACTTTCACGGCAGCTCCAACAAATCCAACATCATGTTCTTCTTCAAATGGTTCAATAGCTTTGAATGGTTTGACAGCAAGTACAAATTATACCGTTGCTTATACTTTTAATGGTACGCCAGTGGCAGCAGCAGCATTTACATCAAATGCTACGGGTACAATTACTTTACCAAGTTTGGCAGCAGGTGCTTATACCAATATCATTGTAACAAATGTAGCGACAACGTGTGCCAGTGCAGCGGGTTCTACGAATTTGGTTGCGCCAAGCGCACCAACCTCAGCTGTTTTGGCAGGAACAACAGCAATATGCGCTGGTCAAAGTGCAAATTTAACCGTTACGGTAACAGGTGGAGTTAGTCCATACAATGTAGTGTACACTGCAAATGCAGTAAATCAAACACCAGTTACAGGATATGTAAGTGGTTCAAACATTCCAGTTTCACCAGTAGCTACGACAACTTACACATTGGTAAGTGTAACAGATGCAAACGGTTGTGCAGGAACAGGATTGAGTGGAACAGCAACAGTTACCGTAAATCCAATACCAACTTTTACAGCGGCAGGAACAAATCCAACATCTTGTACTACTCCAAATGGAAGTATTGCATTGAGTGGTTTGGCAGCAAGTACAAGTTATTCAGTGACTTATACACTTTTAGGAACACCAACAACAACGACTTTAGCTTCAAATGCAAGTGGTGTTTTGACTATTTCTGGTTTAGTAGCAGGTTCTTATTCTAATATTAGAGTGACATTAGCGGGTTGTCAAAGTACAGCAGCAGCACTTGTTTTGGCTGCGCCAGGTGGACCAACAACTTCTGTTTTGGCTGGAACAACAGCAATATGCGCTGGTCAAAGTGCTAATTTAACCGTTACGGTAACAGGCGGAGTTAGTCCATACAATGTAGTATATGCTGCAAATGCAGTAAATCAAACACCAGTTACAGGATATGTAAGCGGTTCAAATATTTCTGTAACACCAAGTGTTACAACGACTTATACCTTAGTAGGTGTAACAGATGCAGCAGGTTGTGTGAGTGCAGGTCTTAGTGGTTCTCCTGTTGTAACAGTAACACCAATTCCAACATTTACAGTAGCGAGTACGAATCCAACTTCTTGTATTTCAAACAATGGTTCTATAACATTGAATGGTTTGACTGCAAGTACTACCTATTCAGTAACTTATACTTTAGGTGGAACACCAACGACAGCGAGTTTAACTTCAACGGCAGGTGGTTCAATTACGATTGGTAGTTTAGCAGCAGGTTCATATTCAAATATTCGTGTAACTTTGGCAACTTGTCAAAGTGCAGCGGCAACAGCAAACTTGGTTGCACCAAGTGCGCCAACCTCA
>JAYWHK010000127.1:0-27869 GCA_043777755.1 Saprospiraceae bacterium | reverse complement strand
AGTGAAAGTGATTTTCGGGGTCATTATTTCATAATGTATTGAAAATCAATAACTGTAATTTTTTCCAATCCGAAAATCACTTTCACTTCAGTATAATTGCATAGCTGGTATAAAAGATAAAGTCCACAAGCGATGAAAATAGCACCTGTGACGTAGTTAATCATATTCATTCGTTTCTCATTTAGATATTTTTTCAATAAAGATGCAAAATAAGCAATGGCAATTTCGGTGGCATAAATTCCTATTAAACAGCCAATGTAAACAGCCAATTGACCTTGAAAAGAGAAATTTCCACTTTGCGAAATGTTTGCTGAAAGCACCAACCAAGCAAAGAAATTTGCAGGATTTAATATATTTAAAAAGAATCCATTGAGTATTAAAAGTAGAATCTTATTTACATTGTTGCTTTTTTCGTCACTTGCTTTTTTATTTTTTTTGAAAAAATTTGTGACACCCATAACAAGGAGCATTATGCCACCAACTAAGGTTACATAAAATTTTACATGATCGTCACCTGAGGGCATAAAAAGTTGAACACCTGAGAAAACAGCTGCAATCAGCAATATATCAGCTAAAATAACACCTGTTGCAATCAAAAATGAACTCCAAAATCCCTTTGTTAAGCTGGAATTTATCAAAGAGAAAAAAACTGGTCCGAGTGCAAAACTCATCAAAAAACCAATAGGAATGCCTGAAAGAAGGTTTAATATAAAGGTTGTTGTCATAGCAATAGATAAGTGTATTTTTTTTACAAAAAAAATAAAATGTGACTTTTATAAATTTATACGTCTATATTTAATATATAAATTTTGCCTGTCACAAATTTATAAAACAGTAGATAATTTACCCAATTTTAATTATAACTTACGAATCCTTTCCTACTCTTGTTAGGATTCCAAAACCGTTCAGTTTTTAAAGATTGAGCGGTTTTCTTTTTTAGAACAATTCTAATTTAGGTTTGTTGTATTGATTCGTATGGTATATTTTCATACTTTTGCAAATGTATAAAAACATTTCCTTGTAACGACAATCGTACATTTTTTTTTATATATTTTTGTATAAAATATTATTTCAACTAAAAAAATACAACTTTATGGCTCATCCTAATCTTGAACTCATTTCTGCGCTTCGTAAAACAGCCAAAAGACTTGGCGATGGCGCATATTATGCTTGGGGACACCACGGTGCTTGCAATTGTGGACACCTTTTGCAAACTGTCACTGACCTTAGCAAGGAAGAAATCTTGCGTGTTGCGCACAAAAGCGACGGTGAATGGTCAGAATTATCTCAAACTTATTGTGATGTGACGAATGCTCCTGTTGATTTGTTGATTACAAAACTGGAAAGTATCGGTTTTACGCCTTCTGATATTCATCATTTGGAGTATTTGACCGACGAACAAGTATTGCACAAATTACCAAATGGTTTTCAGTGGCTCAGTCGGAATACACGTGAAGACGTTGTTGTTTATATGGAAACTCTTGCTGATTTGTTGGAAGAAAAGCTGCTTTCGACTATTTCTTTGCGTCCGCTTATCAAAGAAACAGAAGAAATGATGGAAGAAAACTTAGAATTGGCTTTACTGTAAAATTTTGATTTCTATACTCGAAAGTATGGAACACTGATTGGACGGATCTTTATGATTTAAGTGTATGGACATATTAAACACATAGGAACATAGCACACATAGTATTGAAAATCAATGTACTATGTGTGCTATGTTCCTATGTGTTTAATATCAAATAATTTTGACCGACTACTTTATTTACTTCGCTTCTCTTATCAATTGCTCAAAAAACCAGATGCTGTGCTTGAAACTTTCCAAACTTACTTGTTCGTCGTGCGTATGAAAACCAATTGGGTCAAGTACAGGACTGAATTTTACGATATTGTCTGAAACTTTATCAAAATAACGAGAATCCGTACCGCCAATCATCAAAAAAGGTGTTACCAGAACGTTGTTGTACGTTTGTCTTACGATTTGATTTATCTTTTGAAAACCAACACCATCTGCAACAGGAGATGTTGTTCCTTCGTTCCATTCTCCACCCTTTGCCTTGATTTCTACCCTTTCATCATTGATGATTTCCTTAACTCTTTGCATTACCATTTTAGCACTGTCATTAGGCAAAAGTCTAAAATTAGCCGTAGCTGTAGCCATTGTAGGAACGACATTGTCTTTCACACCTGCATCAAGCATGGTCGTTACCGCTGTGGTATGAATCATGGCACGAGTTGGAGGATTTTTATCTAAACCTTTCACAATCAGACTTTTAAACAGCCATTGATTGGCAAAAGCCATGTTGTTCGGGAACTTCATTTCTGGCCCGAGGTAATCAATAAAACCTTCTGTCGCTTTGTCAAAACGGGCAGGAAATGGGTTGTCGTGCAGCTTTACCAAGGCTTTCATCAAAATGTCAATAGCGGTTTCGCTGTCTGGCATAGACGAATGTCCACCTTTTTTCTGAACAGAAAATTCCAAAGACAAATAGCCTTTTTCGGCAGTTCCCAACAATGCAACGGGCTTACTGATGCCTGGCACTTTCTGAGCAGTGACGATTCCACCTTCATCTATCAATAGTTCAGCCTTTACATTTCTTGATTCTAAGAGTTTTGCTATTGGTTGCGCACCTTTTCTGCCACCAATTTCTTCATCTTGCCCAAACACATAATAAATGCTTCGCTCAGGTTGAAAACCTTGCTGAAGGAGCTTTTCGGTAGCTTCTAACATCGAGATGAGGTTGCATTTATTGTCAATCGCACCTCTGCCATAAATCGAATTGTCTTTCAATGTACCACTAAAAGGTTCGGCAGTCCAAAGATTTCGGGTGCTTTCTTCGATAGGCACGACATCTTGGTGCGCCATAAGAATATAAGGCGCAAGCGAAGGGTTTTTGCCTTCCCATTTGTACAAATAACTGTAACCACCAACGATTTCACGGGTTAATTTGCTATGCACTAAGGGATAAGCCGTTTCGATAAGGTTACGGAATGCAATAAAAGGTTCAGCTTTCCAATCTGCCGAATCTGCATAAGAAATGGTCGGACATTGAATCGCTTTTTGTAGATGTTCAATGGCTTTTTCAGGCAATTCAGGTGCTGGAATTGCCGCTACTGTTGTTTGTTTGCTTTGAGCAGTCATTGTTTTGTAGGACACAACTGCCGCTAATCCTGCCAATACAAGCAATAAAGAGAAAAGTACTTTTTTTATCATATTAAAAATTAGTTCTAAGTTAATTCAGTCAAAATGATATGTTTCAGTTGTCTTAAAATGCCAACGATTTGGAACAACTCATCTTTTTCGCTGGCATCATAAGTCTTTGATATACAATAATTTCGCTCATGTAATACTGAAAAACGCCAATCTTTTCCATATAAAAACGCTCCATAAATGGGTTTGTCATTTGCATTTGTATGTTGAGCAACAAGCATTGCCGCAATCATTTGAGCTTCTGCATCGTCATTGGATTTTTGTTTTTTGAACTCCTGCAAAAAGAAATACGGATTTTTTGGTGTACCGATACTCAAAGGTTTTGCAGCCAAACAATCGCAAATAACTTTCACTTCGTAACCATTAATTATTGCAGATAAAGGTCTTTCATAAAACACTTTGATTTTGTTTTTCTCCTTTAGTTCAGCTGCTTTAAAAATGAAGGCAATCAATTCCATTTTTAATTCTTCTTCATTCCAAAAATCGGCTTCTTCTACTGTTGCCAAACGCTGCTCTTCTAACACCGTAGCAATCGCAGGTCTAATTTCAGCCTTGTCGTATTTCAACCATTCATCTAATAACGCACACTGCATACCACGTTCTAAATCAAAAGCATCGAGGATAAAATCTACTTGGTATTTAATTTTTTTATACATTTTTCTTATTTTAAGGCAAAGGTACAGTTTTTTCTAAAAAAATGGGGAATTAAAAAATCGCTCATTTAAAACTCAAATCAATCAATCTCAGTCTTTTTCTTCCTCCAAAATGCGTGTATTTGTGTTTGAATGTTTTTTGCAAAATAAAAGCCAAGCTGACAGATGTTGCAGGAACAATGAAATCGGATTTTATAAAGTCTGTTCGAGCAACGAGATGGTCAAAAGAAGCATACAGCAACCAAGCACCACCAAACTTATACAATTGCTTGGCAAAACCTTGTACAAATGACCTTTTGAAACGAAAAGCCTCAATATCATTACTTTTTATCATCATGTTGTCAAAAAGAATGATATTCTGCTCAGGAATAATATTCGTTACGTCACGAGTGTACCATTCCTTTTTACCTTTCAAACGAAAAGTCATTGTTTCTCCAATCGTATAACGTTTGACTTTCAAGTGATTAGCGGTTTCTACTTGAATATATTTTTGAGCAAAAGAAAACATGGTACTCAAAAAGAAAATTGTAAAAAGCAATATTTTTTTCATTCTAATTTTTTTAACAAAGATACAATTATATGTAAAATGGTTGTAAATTTAAGTTTAGAATCTTTAGAAATCATAAAATAGACCAACAAATATACATCTAAATAAAAAATATTTGTACTTTTACAAGAATTTTTAAAATATGCTAATTATTTTTGTATGATTTTAAGAATAAAATATTGATTATGAATGAATTGTCTATTTGTGATAATTCTGACTTAATCAACTCTATAACTTAATTGTATTTATTTCGGAAAAAAAATTGTTTAACTAACCAATCGAATTTGTATGAAAAAAATTTTCCTTTTATCTACAATGCTATTGCTAACGACTTTTGTATTTGCCCAGCGCATCATCAAAGGTAAAGTAACCGAAAATGGCGAAGCCGTCATCGGAGCAAATGTCATTGCAAAAGGTACAAAAGCTACAACAACTACTGACATTGACGGTAATTACAAGCTCAATGTACCAAAAGAAGCCACTCAAATTGAATTTACTTATGTAGGAATGGCATCACAGCTCATCACATTTGGAGCTTCTGATGTACTTGACGTTATCTTACGTCCTGATAAAGCCTTAGAAGAAGTCGTCGTTATCGGCTACGGTACTCAAAAACGTAAAGATTTGACAGGTTCTATAACCTCTATAACTTCTGAAAATTTTGTAAAAGGGCCTATTCAAACACCAGAGCAGTTGGTGGCTGGTAAAGTAGCTGGTGTTCAGATTACCTCAAACGGAGGTCGTCCTGGCGGCGGTTCTACTATCCGTATTCGTGGTGGTTCTTCTTTGAACGCATCGAATGACCCGCTTATCGTTATTGACGGTGTTCCTGTGGACAATGGAACTATCAATGGTGCGCCAAGCCCTTTGAGCTTAATTAATCCATCAGACATTGAGTCAATTACAGTACTAAGAGATGCCTCTGCAACAGCTATTTATGGAGCTCGTGCCGCAAATGGTGTCATTTTGGTAGTAACCAAAAAAGGGACTACAGGAAAACCTAAAGTCAATTTTAGTACAGTCGCTTCTGTAGGTCAGGTATTCAAAACTGTTGATGTTTTTAGTGCTGACGAATACAAGGTATTTCTTAAAGAAAATTCTCCCGTACTTGGTGTTGATACTTTATTGGGTAAAACCAGCACGAATTGGCAAGATGAAATTTATCAAAACGCATTGTCATTAGACAATAATATTAGTATTACAGGTAGTGTTGGCAAGAATTTTCCGTACCGAGTTTCTGGTAATTTTTTAAATCAAAATGGTATTTTGCTCAACTCAAATATGAAAAGAACTGGTGCTTCTGTCGGATTAAGCCCTAAGTTCTTTAATGAAGCCCTAAAAGTTGATGTAAATTATCGTGTTGCTCGTATTACGAATCGTTTTGCAGATCAAGGCGCAATAGGTTCTGCCATTGTATTTGACCCGACTCAGCCAGTAAAATCTAGCGATACAATATTTAACCAATTTGGAGGTTATTTTGAGTGGACTGATGGCGGTGTTTTATCAACGAACTCATCACGAAATCCTGTTGGTCTACTAAAACAAAAACAAGATGAAAGTACTGTTACCCGTCAAATTGGAAATATTCAATTGAATTATGCAATTCCTTTTGTTGAAGGGCTAAAAGCTAATATGAATGTTGGTTTTGATGCTTCCAGTTCAAATGGAGAAAAAAGGACTCCCGCTCGTTCAGGTGCTGGTAATATCAATAGAGGCTATTATGGCGAGTATTATCAAAATAAAACAAATAAATTATTTGAGGTATTTCTTAATTATAATAAAAAAATTGGTAAAAATAACATTGATGTTATTGCTGGTCATTCTTATCAAAATTTTTATAACGAAACCCGTGGATTTGATGTAGATTCTTTGCCAAAAGGTAATTCTCCTGTAACATTATTGCAACAACGCCCAGATACGAGCCGAAATGTTATTGCATCATTTTTTGGTAGATTAAATTATAACTACAAAGAAAAATATTACTTAACATCAACACTAAGAAGCGATGGTTCTTCTCGTTTTGCTTCAGAAAATCGTTGGGGCTACTTTCCATCTTTGGCTTTAGCTTGGAAAATTAGCGAAGAAGGATTTTTAAAAGGTAATAGGTTTTTATCTGATTTAAAACTGCGTTTAGGTTATGGTGTCACAGGTCAGCAAGATATAAATGCTAATTATGGTTATCAGCCTAATTATATACTTGGAGATATTACGACTTCATATATTTTTGGAAAAGATACAATTCGTACTTTCAGACCAAATGCTTATGATAGAAATTTGCAATGGGAACAAACAACTACCTACAATGCTGCTATTGATTTTGGGTTCTTTGGTGGGAAAGTATTTGGTAGTATAGATTTTTACAATAGAGAAACCGAAAGACTTATCTCAGAAATTGACGTGCCTGCTGGTTCAAACTTGAAAAATACTATCCTTACTAATATTGGCTCACTTACCAATAAAGGTTTTGAATTGATATTAAACTATCAAGCTATCAATACAAAAGATATGAACTTAACTATTGGAACTAATTTAACAAGAAATAAAAATGAAATAACCTTTTTACCCGTACTAAAAGATGAGGCGAACCAAGTTGGTATTCCAGCGGGTGATAATGTTTCAATTGGACAAAAAGTTCAAATACATTCTATTAACTCTCCTCGTAATTCATTCTTTGTATATAAACAAAAATATGATGATAATGGAAAACCATTAGAAGGGCAATTTGAAGACTTAGATAAGAATGGAACTGTTGACCAAAAAGATCAATACATTTATAAGTCACCAGATCCTAAAATCTTATTGGGCTTTAATTCTCAATTTAGTTATAAAAATTTTAATTGTGGCTTTGTGATGAGAGGTAGTTTTGGTAATTATATCTACAATGGTGTTGCAGCAGATAATTCAACCCTTGTTAGTTTAGTAACTGCTGATAATAGACCTCGGAATGTTGCAAAAAGTATTACCAATACTAAATTTATTGAAAAAAATGAAAAGCAGTCATTGTCAGATTACTTCGTAGAAGATGGCTCTTTTGTTCGTATGGATAATGCTTACATAGGATATAATTTCCAAATTAAAAAAACTACGCTTGGTGTGAATTTTAATGTAACAAATGTATTTCTTTTAACTAAATATACAGGTATTGACCCTGAAATATTTAATGGATTGGATCAAAATTTTTATCCACGTCCTAGAACATACGCACTTGCACTTAATTTTAATTTTTAATCAATCCAAAACTACTTATTGAAAATAGTTAATTTATCAATATTTAAATATGAATAATATGAAAAAAATTGTAGTAGTAATCTTGACCATTTTTGCTCTTAGCTTTAGTGCTTGCCTTAAAGACTTAGACCAAAAACCATTTATTGAAGTTACTTCTGAAAAGGTCTATGACGATCCTAACAACTACATCAAAGTGTTAGCTCGGCTTTACTCTGGGCTTTCGGTAACTGGACAAAAAGGACCAGCTGGAGATGCTGATATTGCATCAAAAGATGAAGGTTTTAATCAGTATTTAAGAATTTATTGGTATCTTCAAGAGCTGCCAACCGATGTTGCTACGTTAGCTTGGGGTGATGAAGGCGTAGCTGATATGAATAAAATGACTTGGACTTCTACCAATCCATGGGTAAAGAATATGTACACCCGTATTTTTTATCAAATCAATATCTGCAACGAATTTATTCGTGAATGTGCAGATGATAGATTAAAGAGTAGAGGTGTTGAAAGTGATTTGCAATCGGTTATTAAGGCATATAGAGCAGAAGCAAGATATTTAAGAGCCTTAAGCTACTATCATGCTTTAGATCTATACGCTAACGTACCATTTGTAACTGAAAAAGATGCAATTGGTGCATTAAAACCTAAGCAAAGCAATAGAACAGAATTATTTGCTTATATTGAAAGTGAATTACTTGCAATTGAACCAGATTTATTAGCTCCGAAAGCTGTTTATGGACGTGCAGATAAAGCTGCTTGCTGGGCATTGTTGGCGAAATTGTATCAAAATGCTGAAATTTACATAGGACAGAAAAAGGATACAGAGGCTATAAACTATTGTAAAAAAGTAATCTCACAGGGTGGTTTTGTTCTTGAATCTGATTATGACAACCTGTTTTTGGCGGATAACGATAAATCAAAAGAAATTATTTTTGCAATTCAATGTGATGGGCAGGTTACTCGCTCTTGGGGTTCAACTACTTTTTTAGTAAATGCTTCCGTAGGCGGTAAAGATTACCTTCCTGACACATTAGATATTACAAAATTCTATGGAATATCCGGAGCTGGCTGGTACGGCTATCGTCCAAGAAAGAATTTTATTAACTTATTTAATGCCAACGATATTGCTGGTAAAGGAGATGATAGAGCAAATTTTTTCACAAAAGGACGTGATATTGAAATTGATAAAGTTTCTGGTTCTTTTGCTCAGGGATATGTGATGCATAAATTCAGAAATGTAACGTCTTCTGGTGTAAAAGGCTCGCACCCAACGCATCCTGATACAGACTTCCCTTTATTTAGACTTTCTGATATATACCTTACTTATGCAGAGTCTATTTTAAGAGGAGGAACAGGAGGTGACAAAATTTTGGCGTTAAAATATATTAATGATATTCGTGCACGTGCGAAGACTTTTGCTATTGCAGATAAGGATTTAACACTGGATTTTATCCTTGATGAAAGGGCAAGGGAGTTGTATTGGGAGGCATATCGTCGTCAAGACTTAATTCGTTTTGGTAAATTTACAGGAGATAAGTATCTTTGGACATGGAAGGGTGATTCGAAAGATGGTAACAGTATGCCTAACCATTTGAATATTTATCCAATTCCAGCTGTTGATTTGGTTGCTAACCCTAATTTACGTCAGAATCCTGGCTATTAATTTAGTTGAAAATCATAAAAAAACCGATTTTCTGAGCAATCAGAAAAT
Source organism: Saprospiraceae bacterium (assembly GCA_043777755.1). Taxonomy (GTDB): domain Bacteria; phylum Bacteroidota; class Bacteroidia; order Chitinophagales; family Saprospiraceae; genus CANHEE01. The sequence continues at coordinate 18,522 of JAYWHK010000127.1, read as the reverse complement.
CGGTTTTTTTTGTTAAAGACTTACGACTAAAAATACGCATCACGCAAAGCGACTTAAAGACTTACGACTAAAAAAGACTTACAAATTCTCCGTACTTACTTCCTTATTTATTTTTTTAATCATACCACAAAGTACACTTCCTGCGCCACCAACTTCATAAAAATTCGTAACACCATCGGCAGCCATATTTTGAATGGTTTGTGTCCAGCGAACAGGAGCTGTCAATTGCGCAATCAAATTCATTTTTATCAACTCAGGGTCTGTTGTTGGCAAAGTATTAACATTCTGATAAACAGGACATTGTGGCGTTTTGAAGTTTGTTGATTCAATAGCAGCAGCCAATTCCTGACGAGCAGGTTCCATCAAAGGAGAGTGAAATGCGCCACCTACTTTGAGTGGTAAAGCACGTTTTGCACCAGCAGCTTTCATATTTTCACAAGCCAACTCAATGCCTTTCATACTGCCCGAAATAACCAACTGACCAGGGCAATTGTAATTCGCAGCAACGACGATTTCTCCGCTTTCGGCAGCTGTATTTTGACAGACTTCTTCCACTTTTTCATCGTCTAAACCCAAAATAGCCGCCATTGTGCTTGGATTTTGCTCACAAGCACCTTGCATCGCCATTGCTCGAGTATAAACCAAGCGTAATCCATCTTCAAAACTCAATGCGCCAGCCGCTACCAATGCTGAAAACTCTCCCAAAGAATGACCCGCTACAGCTTCTGGTTGGAAAACATCGCCAGCCATTTTAGCTTTTATAATACTGTGTAAAAAAACACTTGGTTGTGTGATTTTTGTTTGGGTCAATTCTTCCATCGAACCTGTGAACATCACATCGCTGATGCGAAAACCTAAAATATCGTTTGCTTGCTCAAAAAGTGACTTGGCAAGTTCGCTATTTTTGTACATATCTTTGCCCATTCCTTCAAATTGGGCTGCCTGACCTGGGAAAACATATCCTTTCATATTTTTTTAAATTTTTTTGCAAAAATAAGTTAAATGCTTGATTTTTAGTGCGATTACTAATTTTTATTTTTCCGAACTTGCTTTTCAGCATCTCTTTTTTGCTGCTCCTCGGCAGCTTTTTTGACATAATAAGGTTTATTTTTATCGTTGGTTTCTGATGTCGGATTGCGTTCTCGCTCAGGTAATAGATTGTGTAATTTCCCATCCATCAATAACTTACAATCGTCCGCCCAAACTTTTCCTTTTCCTTCGACATAGACTCCAAACTCAATTTGATACAAATTTGGCAAAAAAGGCAAACGTATAAGTAGCGGTGTCCAGTCGTTTGTTCCCGAAAGGCGACGACCATCCATTTTGTCAAAATTGGTCGTTTGTAACGTATAGTATGTTCCCGATTGGCAACGTAAAAAAAGACCTGCGCTTTTAGCATCTTCTGTTTTCACATAAGCTCTGAAAACAATTTCTTTTGCAGTTTTATCTGCCAAAACCAAGGTTTGGCTGTAATAAGAAATTTCGTTTGGTTCAGCTCCTTTTGGTAATTCAAGTCGGATTGAATTGATGCCATGTTTTTTTATTTTTTCATCTAAAAAACCAATGTGAACGCCTGTTGATTTCCATTCGATAGGATAATTTCCATCTAATGCAACCACTTCAAAATCAAGATTAAGGTCTTTTTGAGCAAATGCTATTGAGCTATAAAATAAGCTGCAAATCAGCCAGTAGTATTTTTTCATTGTGAAAGTATGTATTTTTGCGTTGTTTTGAAATATTTTCACAAAAGTAATATGTTATTTTATTATTTCATTGACAAAGATAAAAAAATCGTAGCCCAGACAAACTGAACTACGATTTTTTATTAGTAAATATAGTTTTTAATTCTTTTAAAGTTTTATAAACTATTGTAAGTCAGTAAATTAAAAGACTTATCGACTTGCAGACTTACGACTTATTAATACCCTTTATTTTGCAATACTGCGCCACTACTCGCTGTAATTTCACGAAGTGGAATTGGAAAGTTAGGCTTTACGTCTTGTCCCATTACATCTTGTACTTTACCTGTACGTGCCAAATCAAAATAACGATGACCTTCGTTGTTCAATTCTGAGCGACGCTCATCAGCAAGCATTTGGGCGAAAACAATATCCGAAGTACTCGCTGCCAATGCTTTCATACCTCTTGCGGTACGAAGTTGGTTCAAATACGTCAAACCTTTTGCTTTTCCGCCAGCTTCCGCTGCAATCAAATACATTTCCGCTACACGAAGAATATAAGCTGGATTATCACGTGTTTGTTCGCCACGGTATTTTTCGCTACGTCCATCAGGTGCAATCGTAACATCGTTGTTTTTGAAATCAATGGTTGCCGCACGAACATCATCTGTTCTTGTTTTGAAAAACTTATCCATGTCTTCACTCATGAAAAATGTAACTTCAGAGCGAATTGCATTCGGACGAGCGTAAGACAATTGGTTGTAAGCACTACGACTTTGAGGTGTAAAACCCAACTCAAAGACAGACTCATTGCTTTCTTTTGTCGTAAAGATTTTTCCATAATCAACCTTGTCAAAGAAAACATTGCCAATAGAATCAATCAAACCAGTTGCTGTTGCAGAAGCTGAAGCCATATTGCCTTGGTATAAATAAGCACGAGCCAACAATGCTGTTACAGCTGTTGAAGTGACAAATGTTTTTCCTTTTCCTTCATCAGAAACTAGTTCAGTAGCAGTTGTCAAATCATTTATGATAGCGGTATAAGTATTTTTGACCGTACTACGGGCTACAATTCTATCAAAACTAAGTGGCTCTGTTACAACAGGAATACCATAAGTTGAAGTCGAATCCCAATGTTCGCCCCAAGTACGCAACGCATCAAAATGGCACAATGCACGTACAAAAAGTGCTTCGCCTTTGATGTTTGCCGCTTCGTCTTTGTCCATTGACACTTTATCTACATTTGCCAAAATCTTATTGGCAACGTTGATTGGGTTGTACATCGAAAGCCACATTTTTTCGATAACAATATTGCCAGACGTTACAGCTTTTAAAGTACCTAATTGGTTGTAGGCTTCTACATCATAACCTCCATTTGCGCCATTATCGCTGTGCGCTTCTACTGCCAAAGGAAAAAATCCACCGTAGTAATCCTTCTCTGCCAAGGCTGCATACATTCCAATACGAGCAGAACGAATACCAGCGGCACTCGAAAGTACAGATTCTTCCAAAACACCATCTGGCGATTCCAATTCTAAAAAATCACAAGAGGAAAATGTGAAAAGTAAGATAAATATATATAGAATATTTTTTTTCATTATTAAAATTTTATTGTTTTTTAAAATGTTGCATTTACACCAATAGAAAAAGTACGGGCTTGCGGATACGTTGCGTAATCTGCACCAGCTGTTTTGTCTTGTGTTCCTCCTGTTGTACTAACTTCTGGGTCAAACCAAGAATAATTGGTAAAAAGAAACGGGTTTTGGACTTGTGCAAAAAAACGAGCTTGATTGAAATAACGTGACTTCGCAGGGCGAACCGTGTAACCAGCATTAATGGTACGGACTCTCCAAAAAGAACCATCTTCTACAAATGCAGAGTTCGTTTCTAAATGCGTTGCATTGATCAAAGAAGCACGAGGAACATCTGTTACATCACCTGGTTTTTTCCAACGACGATTCGCTGCCGAAGCCACAGGATTGGTAAAGACGGAGGTCAAATTGTTATTTTCGTCAAAACCTTCATTAGCCCAACCCATGTTTTCAAAGAAATAACGGTTGAAGTTATATACGTCGTTGCCATAACTGAAAGAATTGGCAATACTCAAATCTAATTTTTTCCAATTAAAATTAAAGTTTAAACCTCCAAAAAGATCTGGATAAGCCTTGCCAATAATTTGTCCATCAGATAAATCAATTGCGCCATCTTTGTTAGCGTCTTCGTATTCCATATCGCCTGTTTGAGGATTAACGCCTGTTGCTTTAATGCCCCAAAAAGAACCAACTGGCTGACCAACTTGAAGTACATGAGAAGCCGAAACGTCATTGTATATATATAGTAATTCGCCGTCTTGTGCCAATGATTTGATTTCATTTTTCATTGCTGTTGCATTGAAGTTGGTTGAAAAACGGAATTTTCCTGTATTGATAAGTGTTCCGAACAATTGTAATTCGATACCTGTATTTTGTACTTCGCCAATGTTGCGGGCAACTGTTGGGAAACCTGTTGTTCCAGAAATTATTGCCTCTGTCAAAAGGCGGTTTTTATTAGATTTAAAACCTTCAAGAGAACCACCGAAACGACCTTTCAAAAATTCAAAATCAATACCTGCGTTTAACATGGTATTTTGTTGCCAGCCCAAAGTAGGGTCTGCCATATTTGTCGGACGAATTCCCGAAAGACCATTGTAAATTGAAGGTCCCCAAAGAACACGGTTGCGGAAGTCGCCAATTTCTTGATCACCTGTTACACCGTAACTTGCACGAAGTTTCAAATCAGAGATAAATGGATTTTTATTTGGGTCTGAATTAGGCGAAACCAAACGGTAACCAACTGACATTGAAGGGAATATCGCAAAACGATTTTCTTTTGTAAAACGAGAAGAACCATCTGCACGAACTGACGCTGACAAAATGATTTTGTTTTTAAAATCATAATTGATACGACTTACAAAAGACATGATTGACCATTGTGTAGCATTTGCTTTTGCAGAAGTAATCACTGCAGCACTTGCTAATTTTTCGAGGTTTGTTCCCGTAGGAAAACCTTCACCTTTGATATTGGTACGCTCCGTTTTTGACTTTTGTAAGCTATTTCCAGCGATAATCTCTAAGTTATGATCTTCTAAGATGGTTTTTTTGTAAGTAAAATAATTTTCACCCAACCAGTTTAGATTGCCATAAGAAGCACGAATCGCACGACCTCCTACGGTTTCGCCATCGGTCGTAATTGGACTGAAAAACTGATCGTCTTTCATGTCTGTATAATCCAATGACCAAGAAGAACGGAATTTGAAGGCTGGTGTAAAGCGATATTCACCAAACAAAGAACCCAAAACACGATTGCTAAAAGTCGTAGCTTTGATTTCGTTGGCAGATTTCATTGGATTGTCAGAAAGCCAATTGCTATGATATTCTGTAAAATTAGCATAAGAACCGTCTTTTTCATACACAGGCATGAGTGGGTCTGCGCCCAAAGCATTTGTCAAAACACCTGAATAAGTATCATCGTTGAAAACACGTTGGTTGTTACTACGGGTAAGATTCAAGGTTGTACCGAGTGCAAAATGCTCACTTACTTTGTGGTCTAAGTTTATACGACCAGTGTAACGTTTGTAAGCAGAATTGACCATGATGCCTTGTTGGTCAAAATAATTACCACTGATGTGAAAGCGAGTACGGCTGTTTCCTCCACGAGCATACATTTCAACATTGTTGATAGGAGCAGTGCGAAAAATCTCGTCTAACCAAACAGTATTTTGACCCGTCTTCCAGTGTGCAGGAAGCGGATTTGTCAAAACAGCTGGGTCAAAATCATCACCAAAAATAGTCTTGTCTTGTTTGTATTTGATTAAATCTTGTTGGCGACCTTCTTCGATAAGTGCGACCAATTCCGTAGAACTTAAAAATTCAGGTTGGCGAGCCACTTGCTGAATACCAGTGTAGGTATTTACGCCAAATTCTGTTTTGTCAGAAGTACCACGTTTTGTAGTGATTAAAACAACGCCATTCGCAGCACGAACACCATAAATAGAAGCTGCCGAAGCATCTTTAAGAATCTCAACGCTTTCGATGTCGTTTGGATTAATGTCAGCAATTGAACTAATGCTTTGAGAAGTTCCTGTTACGTTACCTTCTAAGTCGTAAGCATTAGATAGAGCCGAATTGCTTTCGCTGATAATGGGAATACCATCAACAACGTAAAGCGGATTAGAAGCTCCACGAATACTAATCAAAAGTCCTGCGCCTGGCGTTCCCGAAGGCGTAGTAACATTCACACCAGAAACTTTGCTTTGAATTGCGCTACCGATATTGGCAACGGGCTGGTCTTTGAAGTCCTTATTTTTGACAGAAGAAATTGCGCCAGTTACGACACTTTTTTTCTGAGAACCATAACCAACAACAACCGCATCTTCCAATTGTGTTAGTTCGTCATCTAAAGTAACGTTAATATTATTCCTTCCATTAACCTCCACTTCTTGGGTTTGGTAGCTGATACAAGAAACGACCAAAGTAGATTGCTTGTTGGAAAGATTGATGGTAAAATTACCATCTCTGTCGGTTACGGCATTGATGATGTTGCCTTTTAGGACAATATTAACGCCTGGTAGAGGTTCGCCCGTTTTATCTTGAACGATACCTTTTACCGTGAATAAATTTTGTGAATAAGAGTAATTTAGAAAAGAAAATACGATAATACAGAAGCTAAACAACCTCTGCTTAAGTAAGGATTGCACCATGTGTTTGGATAGTCTTTGGCTATTAAATTAATAAAATTTATAATTTCGATTACAAATTTATGACAAGTATTTGATATTTTATTGATATAAAAAGATAAAATATACTTTTTATAAAATATTTTTTTTTTAATAATATATTTTCTATATCGAAATGTATTATATATAATTGTGATTTTTCTATAAAAATATTTTTTTTAATAAAAGTATTGGAAATTTGATGTTGAAAAATAATAATTTTTTTAATATAAGTAATTGAAAAACAGTTGATTGTGTTTTTGGTGTAATTTTTTTTATAAAAATTAACATATTATATAGTTGTAATATTGAAAAAACGTTGTATATTTGAATGTCACAAACAAAAAAATTATTCACTAAAATTTTCTATTAAAAAAATTCTATTATGAAAAAATTAATCGTATTTGCTATTTGCATTTGTTTTACTTCCTTTGTTTTTGCACAAATGGAAAAGAAAAACGCCACCGCAGTAAAACAAGAAACCAAAACTATGAGCCAAGGCGTAAAGAATGCTTTGGTAATTGAAATTCCGAGTGCAAAACCTGATTTTGTAGAAGATAAATGGAAGAATTTGATGGATTCTTACAAATCTAAGCCAAAATGGAATAGAAAAGAAAAAGAATTTTTCTCTGACAATGCACAAATCACCGAAATCAATGGCAATAATCCCGTTGATGTCTATGCTAAAATCGAAGAATCTGGTACAAGCAATACTTTATTAACAGTTTGGTTTGATTTGGGTGGTGCTTACTTAAACAAAGATGACCATCAAGATAAATTTGCTTTTGGTGAAAAAATGGTGATGCTTTTCGCAAAAGACGTTGCCATTACTGCAACACAAAAAGAATTGACCGAGGAAGAAAAGAAATTCAAAAAAATGGAAGGCAAAATGAAGGATTTGGTCAAAGACAAAGAAGATTTGCACAAAGATATTGAAAATTACAAGGCTAAAATCAAAAAAGCCGAAGACGACATCATCAAAAACGATGGTATGCAAAAAGAACAGCAAAAATCAATCGAAGACCAAAAAATCAACATCAAAAAAGTACAGCAAAAATTAGAAGAAGTAAGCAAAGCGTAGTTCTTTTATTAGAATGTTTAGAATGTTGTTTAAAATATTCTATTCACAAAACCGTTATATTGACGACAATATAGCGGTTTTGTTTTGCTTGAAAAGCAAAAATTTTTGTTTTTCTTGAAAAAAAGATGTATTTTTGCAGTAAAATTTAGCGTATTATGAAGGTTGGAAAATTAAATTATTACGATGGATCGGAAGTTTTAGAGCGTTTTAATGTCAAAAAAAATATGACTTGCCCAACGTTAAAGGAGTGGCTTACAGTACAAGGAATATTGAATGAGGTGGAATTGGGTATTCTCGAAGATGTCCGTTTTGACTTAGAAAAAGATGGTCGGTATTGGAACGAAGAAGAACTAAAAATTAATTTTATTGCTTTTGTTTTTTACTTGGCTAAAATTAATGTAGAAGATAAAATAAAAGCGTTTTACGAGCGTTCACTCAAAGGAACGGTTGAAAACATAAGTATTTCAGTTAAAGTTGATGCTATGGTAGCTTCGCCGACTACGGCAAATCGTCCTAAAGTACCTTATTTTTTTCTACAAGAGTTCAAACGCTCGCTTGGTGATGACCATGACCCCGAAGGACAAATGTTGGCTGCAATGATTCTTGCACAGGAGTTAAACCAAGATGGAAAACCACTTTATGGCTGTTGGTTACAGGGCAAATTTTGGAATTTCACTACCCTAATTGGTCGTGATTATTGTGTAAGTAAAACCTATGATGCTACCGATATAGAAGATTTAAAGCAAATCGTTTTTATTTTACGAAAATTAAAAGATTTGATTTTGAATAGGTAATAATTTGAATTGTTGAATTGTTAAAATGTTAAATTGTTCATGCGTAGATTGCAATCGTAAATTTAGAATTTAGAATAAAATAATTTAGAATCAAGAATTGTTGCAACCGTGAATTTAGAATTTAAAGTTTTTATGAAAAATATAGAAAAGATAAATCATTACTCTTTTGACGAGGTTGTAGATAGTTTTAATATCTTACCTATCTCCAAATGTACTACATTAGAAGAGTGGATGAGTGCTCCTTTATCTCCGATTTCAGCTATCCATGAAGGAATGTTGGCGGAGTTGCCAGAGGAATACAATGAAAATTATATTGGTTGGAATGAAGAAGAGTTAAAAATGAATATTATAAGTATTGTTTTTAAAGTTGCAAATGTCAATCAAAAGGGTATTGTAAAAACTTTTTATGAACGAAAATTAACAGGTAAAGTAGAAAATAAAAATATTTCTGTCATTGTAGATTGTATGATTGCTTCTCATACCAATTCGGGAAAACCTCAAACACCTTACTTTTTTATGCAGGAATTCAAGCGAACAAAAGGTGATAGCCATGACCCCGAAGGGCAAATGTTGGCTGCAATGATTCTTGCACAGGAGTTAAACCAAGATGGAAAACCGCTTTATGGCTGTTGGTTGCAAGGGAAAAACTGGAATTTTACGACTTTAGTAGGCAAAGATTATTGCGTAAGTAAACAATACGATGCTACCGATATAGAAGATTTACATCAAATCGTTTTTATTTTACGAAAATTAAAAGATTTGATTTTGAATAGATAATAATTTAAAATGTTAAAATGTTCATGCGTAGATTGCAATCGTAAATTTAGAATTTAGAATAATTTAGAATAAAAAATACATAAAATGAAAAAAATACTTATATTTATACTTGCTTTCCAAACTTTATCTCTTTTTGGACAAGGTATTGAATTTTACCATGGTAAATGGAGCGAAGCCTTGGAGCGTGCTGCCAAAGAGGACAAACTTATTTTTGTAGATGCTTATGCCAAATGGTGTGGCCCTTGCAAACGCATGGCGGCAGAAACCTTCACGCAGGCAAAAGCGGGTGAATTTTACAACAAAAACTTCATTTGTATGAAAATGGATATGGAAGATCCTGAGAACATGGAATTTATCGAAAAATTTCCTGTTGGCTCTTATCCGACTCTAATGTTTGTAGATTCAAAAGGCAAAATCGCTAAGAAAACGGTTGGTTATCAAGACCTTGCACAATTGTTGAGCTTTGGAAAAAGTGGGCTTTCTACGTTGGACAATTCAGCGGAATTTGAAAAAAAATATACCGAAGGGGACAGAAGCCCTGAGCTAATATACAGTTATGTTCGTGCCTTGAATCGCGCTGGAAAACCAACGTTGAAGATTACCAACGATTATTTGTTGAAGCAAAAAGACTTGACAACGCCCGAAAACCTCAAAATTATTTTTGAAGGAACTACAGAAGCTGATTCTCGAATTTTTGATTTATTGATTCAAAATCGTAGTAAAATTGCTGCAATAATGACGGAATCGGCAGTTAATGACCGAATAAAAGCAGCTTGCGAATCTACTGTGGATAAAGCGGTAAAATTCAAAAATGACCAGCTCTTTGAAGAAGCTAAAAATAAATTCAAAAAAAGTAATCCTGCAAAAGCTGACGAATTTTTGTTAGATGCAGACTTAAAATATTATTTGGCAACCAAAAATGCTAAAAAATACTTGGGAGCTTGCGAAAGTTGTGTTCGTGACGACATCAAAAACGATGCGAGCAAATTGCACGCGTTGGTGATTGAAATGACCAATAATTTTAAAACAGAGAAAAAAGTAATGAAATCAGCTGAAAAATTTGCTAAAAAAGCAGCTGAAAATGGAGGACTTCCGAATTATTATCTTTCTTATGCACAAATTTTATTGTTCAATGGAAAAAAAGATGATGCTAAAAAAACGGCTCAAAAAGCACTTGAATTGGCAAAAACAAAGGCTATTGAAACAGGGCAAATAGAAGATTTTTTACAAAAAATAGGATAAAATAAATTTTTTATAAAAAAAATATAAAAAAATCATAGGCTATAAACTGCTTTGATTATCTTTGCTTTAAATCTATGTAACCTAAAAGTGATTGAATTAATTGATATGAAAAGAGAGTTGAGCAAAATGGAACAACTCGAGCATGAATTGCACCTCAAACAGTTGCAAATCAATACGCTATTGAGTATCACACAGGCAATCAATAACAATATTTCGGCAGTTGAGCTTTTTGAAATGTACAGAGGCTTTTTAAAGCTCGAGATGAGCATTGCTAAGATGGCTTTGTATGTTTTTCAAGACGATCAGTGGCAATGTGTAACCTCTTTGGGTATTAAAGCTGCGGAGCAAAAAATTGACATCAGCACTTACCTTTCCAGCTATAAACGTTCTTCTAAATTAGATATAAAGGATCATTCTTTATTAAAACAGTTCGATGTCGTTATTCCTGTTTTACACAAAGATACCGCTATTGCCTATACGTTTTTGGGCGGTTTTGATGAAAATGATGACCGCTACGGCAAGATTCAATTTGTCACTGCCATTTCAAATGTCATTGCAGTAGCCATCGAAAACAAACGGCTTTTTAAGCAACAAGTAGAGCAGGCACGCTTAAAGCAAGAGATGAAAATGGCAAAAGAGATGCAATTTTCGCTCGTTCCACAGGTTGTTCCCAAAAGTGGACATTATGAAATTGCTTCTATTTATGAGCCGCACTTCAGTGTTGGTGGCGATTATTATGACTACATTGAATTTGATGAAAAAATAATGTTTTGCGTTGCCGATATTGCAGGAAAAGGCTTGGCAGCAGCGTTGTTGATGGCAAATTTACAAGCAAATCTGCGAAGTTTGGTGCGAAAAAGAGATCACGGAGAAGTTTTTATTCGTACTTTCAATCGAGCAATCTATCGCATAACGCAAGGGGAAAAATTCGTAACTTTTTTTATTGCAGAATATACGCCAGAAACACGTAAGTTGCGTTATGTCAATTGCGGTCATGCACGACCAATATTGGTGCAGAATGGCGAAGTCACCTTTTTGGATAAAGGTTGTTTGTTTTTGGGTTATTATGAAGAATTGCCTGGTGAAATCGAAATTGGAGAAGTCGAAGTTGCTCCTAACTCATTGATTATCAGCTTTACCGATGGCATTACCGATACTAAAAACGGAGAAGGACAATTTTGGGGCGATGATGCTTTGATTGAATTTTGTTTAGAAAATCACGAGCTTTCGGCAGATGCCTTTAAACGAAAAATCAAAACACACCTCAACGATTTTAAAGGAACAGGAGAATACACCGATGATGTAACGCTTTTGGCGTTCAGGACAAAATAGTTAAAATAATCAAAAAATCGACATAATTATTTGCATTGCTTGTAATTAATCCCTATTTTTGGTGCAAAATTTAAATTAAAAAATTTTTCAATCATTTTAAAAGAATAAAAATTTTATCTTATGAAAAAATTAATGATAATCGCATTTTTGAGCTTTGTAGGAATCGCTGGTGTATCTGCACAAGCGTGTTGCGCAAAGAAAACAGCTTCTTGTGCAAAATCTGAAACTACTTCTGCAACAACTCAAGTAGCTGGCGATGGCATGGTAAGAAAAGTAGCAAACACTACGGAAGCAGCTCCTGCGGCTTGCGCAAAGGCAGCTGGTACAAAAGCAGCTTGTTGTTCAAAAACAGCTGGCGCAAAAGCTTGTGCTGGTAAAGAAGGCGATGCACGTACAACATCAACTAACGCAACAACTCCAGTATTGGTGAAAAAAGCAGTTGCAGCTGGTGCTGAAGAATAAAACTTTGTTTTCATCGTAAAATAAAGATACAAAAAAGCCATCGTAGTAAAGTACTACGGTGGCTTTTTTACTAATTTATTCATTTAAAATAAAAAATGCAAGAAATAGAACAAATTATTCGCCCGTACAAGGGCATTATGGCAAAAGCCGCCGATGTAATCGTGAACGAAGACGTTTCTCGTTACCCAATTTTTATCATGTTTCAAGGAGAAATTCATGCAGGAATTCCCATTGTGAATAGAGAAGAACACCAAAGCGATTGGAATATTTACGCATCGAGTTTGGAAGAATTTTATACCAAAAAAATGATTGAAGCAGATAAAATAGATAGTTTTAGAGATTTGTATAAAAAACACATTTCAGAGCTTTGTATTTTCGTTTTAAGCGAAAATGGCGCAAATTTTGTATTCTTACCTGCATAAAGGAATGATGAATTATAAATGATGAATGATGAATTTTTAAATTACTGACAATCAATATATTGTAGGATAAAAAACGTAACTATTTACTACTTTTCGACTTTTTACCACGGAGGAACGGAGAACACAGAGTTTGAAAAAAATTTAGCCTTCGGCTAATTTTTTTGCCTCCGTGACCTCCGTTTCTCCGTGGTAAAGAATGAAAAATCTTCGATTTTTTGCAATGCTAAGTAGGTACTAAAAAAACATACTTTATTTATTTTTCATTCCTAACAAAAGTCAAAACGGCTTTTTAGATAAGTTTATAATTTTGTAAAAAATGGTAGATATTTTTCCGAATCAAGCTGCAAAAAACAATGTGAACGCAGCGATAGGACACCGCTTACTTGTGATTGAGGACAATATGGGCGATGCTCGTATGCTTCAGCTAATGCTCGAAGAAGCTGAATTTGCAACACGAGAAATCGTTCATTGTATAAACCTTACTGATGGTTTGATGAAATACGACGAGGATTTCGATGTTGTTTTCTTAGACCTTTCCCTTCCTGATAGTCGTGGTTTTGAAACACTCGAAAGATTTTTGTTGAGACATCCCAATGCCAATGTGATTGTAATGACTGGTTTCTCTGACAAAGAAATGGGAATCAAAGCTGTCAAAGCTGGTGCGCAGGATTTTTTACCCAAAGGAGATTACGAAGTGGATAAACTTATCCGCACTTTGTATTACTCGATTGAGCGAAGCAATACGTTGAAGCGTTTTGACGAGGCACAGCGATTGGCGGGTATCGGAAGCTGGGAGTTGCGTGCTGAAACCAAGGAATTTTTCTTTTCGGAAGATATTTACAATATTTTAGAAGCGGAATCTCTTGGGAAACGCTTTTGTTATTCTGATATTCCAGATTTTAGAGATCATCATTTTTACCGATTTTTTACAGACATTCACAAAGATGTTTATAATTTATACCAACAAGGCAACCTTAAAGGGATTCAAAAAGAGTATTCTTTAGATTTTTCAAAAGAAGAAAAAATTGTATTGGTTCGCTGTTACATTGCAAAGTTTGAAGGTGTAAATCCTGTTTTTTTTGGTATTTTACAAGACATTACAGAGCAACGTAAAGCAGCAGTACTTCGTCAAGAAAAAGAATTGGCGGAAGAGTCCGCAAAGCTCAAAGAGGAATTTATCACCAATGTCAGCCACGAAATGCGTACTCCGATGAACGCTATTTTGGGTATGAGCAATATTTTGTTGAATACACAACTCAATACAGAACAGCACGATTGTATGAAATCCATCAAACAATCGTCCGAAGTGCTTTTGGGAATTGTGAATGATATTTTGGAAATTTCGACTCTCCAAAACGATAAAGTGTCGTATGAAAACCAAGATTTTAACTTGCATGAGATGATGCTGAATGTCATTGAGGTCATGCAATATAAAATCACTGAAAAAGAATTGTCATTTGACTTGTCCATTGATCCCGAAGTGATTCCTAAAATTGTCATAGGTGATAAATTGCGTTTGAACCAAATCCTATTCAATTTAGTTGGTAATGCTGTAAAATTCACTGATAGGGGTTTTATCAAAATTAGGCTGAAAGATATGGGTCGTCAAAATAATAAAATGACGATTCAATTCGAGGTCGAAGACACTGGAATTGGTATTCCAAATGACAAATTAGAAGCAATTTTTGATACTTTTACAAGGGTTTTAACCAAAAATAGACTTTTTGAAGGTACTGGTTTGGGACTTTCGATTGCTCGAAAATTGGTTGTTCAGCAAGGCGGCAAAATTTGGGTAACGAGCCGTTTAGGTGAAGGTTCTACCTTCTTTTTTTCCTTGGATTTTGCCATTCCTATCAATCAAGAAGAAGTCGTAAAAGTAAGCAGCTACAAAGATTTGGTGGTGAATCCTGACCACGCTTTCCGTTTGCTTTTGGCAGAGGACAACAAACTCAATCAGTTGGTTGCTAAAAAAACATTGGAAAAACAATGGAAAAATATTCATTTGGTGATTGCTGAAAATGGTCAAAAAGCTGTCGAAATCCTTGAAAGAGAATCTTTTGATGTCATTTTGATGGATATTCAAATGCCTGTCATGGACGGTTACGAAGCGACGCACCACATCAGAACAAAACTTCCGAATAGAGCGCATATTCCGATTTTGGCGATGACGGCTTTTGCACACATCGCAAAAGAAGATAAATTTAAAGAATTTGGGCTTGACGATTTTGTTTTAAAACCTTTTGACCCAGAAGATTTGTACTATAAAGTGGCGATTTATACCAAAAATTGTTAGGAGCATATTCGGATATATTCGTAAGTCAATAAGTTGTAAGTATTTTAACTTACTGGTTTACAATAGTTTATAATGCGAATATTGGGTTGAAAACACTATTTTTGGTCAGAAATGTTATTAATAACAAAATTGCGGTAACGTGAATCTACTCTTTTTGTTTTAACTCCTTCGGAGTCATTTCGTAGCTTTAGCGGAGAAATCCCACACTACGAGAAAACCTACGGGCGAGATTCCACGTGCTTCGCACTCTGAAAGACAAAAAAAGGGTAGATTTTCATCAGCTTTCAATTGTCATTAATTATCTAACCCAATATTCGCATTACTAATTAATTTTGAACGCCCAATATCCGTTGTGTGAGCGTAAATATCATTCTTATCTACTATTTTTGGCAATGGGCCAAAATAGCCTAATTTTATTTCTGCCATTCGACGACCAGCCATTGCTTTTTCTAAAAGAGAATGTCCATCACACCAAGCCGTAAGGTAGCCCGACCAAAAGGCATCACCTGCGCCAGTTGTATCTTTAACTTCTACGGGTCTTGCTTCTAAGAAATAGCCTTCGATTTCGCTTGCTACATAGCAGCCATCGCCACCAAGCGTCACGCAAACTTCTTTTGCTCCCAAAGATAAAAGATACTCAGCAGTCGCTTTATAGTCAGTTAGTTTTTGGTTATATAAACGTTCCCAATCTACTTCACTGATTTTGACCAATGCGCCCATACTACAGTATTTCTCTACAATCATCTGCGCTTCGGTCTGATTTTGCCAAATTTTTTGTGCATAATTGGCATCAATACTCAATTGACAACCCAATTGATACGCTCGTTCCGCAGCATTCATAATGACACTTTGAGCTGGTTCGATACTCAAACCAAAGCAAGTCGTATGAAAAATACGTGTATTTTCTAAAATATCATCAGACAATTGGTGGGCTTCAATTTGCGCATCAGCACCTCGGTAGGCTTCAAAATTAGATACTTTTTGAGAACGTGTAACTAAAATCAACGTTGTTGGCGTAGGTTTTTTCTCCAAATGAGTACAATCAACACCCAAATCAGCAACATAATCGTAAAGGAATTTTCCCATATCATCATTGCCAACACCTGCCACAAGTTTGGTTTTTTTTCCCAAACGAGCCATATTCATACAAAGATTTGCGGGACTTCCGCCAGGAATCCGCTTAAAATCAGTAACGTCTGCAAAATTTTCAGCAAATCCATCACTGATTAAGTCTATCAGTAGTTCGCCTACGGACAGAAGGTCATATTTCTCCATAAAACTTAAAAAAATTCTTTTATTCTATTTTCTTATCTTCTTCGAACTGAATCCCTGCGGTGTTTGCAGCACTTGCCACAGCAGCGGCTGTTTCTGGTGAATACGTTTCAAAACGCTTGATAATGCGTTGTAATGTTGCTGGGTCTTTTCCACGAACAGCCGAAACTAAATATTGCGGACAACGAACTCCGCCTTTGATTTCACTCAAATTAACGATTCTAAACGATTCGAAATTAGAAATTTGTTTTTTCATTGTAAATGTGTGTAAGTTGTGTGTATGTGATTATTACTTGCCAAAAGTAAAACTTTTTTTTTAAAGTACCAATAAAAGAAGAATTTTTTTTATTAGAATTTTGATGTCGAGTATTGATTGACTTTAGTGTCCATAAGATTTGATAATTTGCACCGAAACTTGAACCCGTTGCATTTAACGGATTTTATAAAAAAAACCGCTACGTATCTGAAAAGTTACGTAGCGGTTTTATCACTATACCAAAAAAGCACTAATCGGTGCAGAAAAATCAGATGCTCGGCTGTAAGAACCCAGAGAGCGAACTCTTAGCAACAAATCTTTGCGTATTGGTAAATTCTTCACAATAAATTTTTTATCACACCATCACAGCCAAACGCCTATCGTCGTGTGACAGCGATGTAGGCTCAAGATGGCTGTCATGCGACGATAGGAGCTTGGCTGTCATCTGGTTTTGAAATAAATATACTTTACGTCTTTAAACCGATAATTCCGTAATTAAATTAGTAAAATTAGATTTAATTTCCAACATCACGATTGCTATAAATTAGTAAAATTAGTTTAAATTAGTGTTGAAACTAAATACGCTAACAATAATAAAAGGAAACATTCTTTTTGAAAAAATAACTTTACGATTACAAAAGCAAATCTTGCAAGTATAGGACTAAGCCTTAGGCTTAGAATCGTCACCGTAATTACAAAAACCAAAACCCTTACAAGCAACACAAAAGACCTCTTTCAACTTTTTTAACGCTTGCGATGCCTTTCTGAAAAGTGCTTATTGCTGTCGTAACAATTGATAATCAAAAGATTACGAAGTAATGTTAATTGTAATGTAAATTTTTTCATGTTTTCACACTATTTTTTTTACAAAAAATTTGCTTTTCTACATCGAATAACCTATATTTGTAATGTCTTAAGAAATTAGGACAACGTTAAATAAATTATTATTGCGTTTCGCATTGTAAGATACTGTTTGTTGGTACAAGAAATCTACTAAAACTCAACCATCAACCTTCGGTAGCAGTTGGCGAAACGTCTGCATATATCACGGTATAGCGCAGGCGTTCTTCCTTGCTATGGTTAAGGTTTTTAGTAGAACCTCTTGTACGGCAAAAAAGAATAGTTTGCGCTTTTTTTATTTTGGTATGGCTATGAAAAAAACACCTACCTTAAAAATAAGCACAGCACCACATTAATTGATACAAAAAAGCTTTTGTTTGTTCCCTCCTAAGAACAAAAGCAAGACATAAATCACGTTACATTCAACCGTAGCGTGTCGGTATTATCTTATTTTTCAATTTATTACTATGAACTTAAAATTCACGCAACTTATCCAAATTCAGCAACGAGTAACCTGCGTTACCAATACGGGCTGATTTTTCATTTTCAATACCAAGCTAAAATTTTTGTAGTACTTGAATAAGTGTATTCAAGTGCTATGAGCGATGCTATGCCTTTTTTTAAGGGTTTAGCTTAAATTTTCTTCATTTTTTACAGCAATTTATTAGTCCGTAAAGTGGTCTAATAAAGGCACAAAACCTTATTTCACAATGAAAAGATTAATGTTTTTAATCTTGATAGGCTTCTATATGCCTATCCGAAGCGTAGCACAACAACGTGCCTACCGTAAGTACAACACGCAAGAGGTAATCGAGAAACTCAAAAAGGAGCAACCCGCTTATGCCGACAACCTCTTGAAAATGGAAGAAGTTATCAACAGTATAAAACTTGATGACAGTACTAAAATTTTCCAAATCCCTATGGTTTTTCACATCATGGAATCAGGAACAACCAAAAACTTCCCTAATGCCAAGCAAATCAAAGAGCAATTGGATCTTTTGAATACTGCCTTTGGTCAAAGCAAAAAAAAATTTACAGAATACCCTAATGACAAAGCTGAAAAATTTAGTTCAGAAGGTGCAAATGTTGGTATTTCTTTTTGTCTGCCTGAAAAAATTGGAACAGTCGCTGGTATCAACATCATCAAAACTGATGTAAAAACTTGGACACTCTCACAAGATGTCAAAGACCCTAAAAAGGGAGGTTTCTCACCCATTGACCCCAATGTCATTAAGCTAAGGAATTTGAATCTATATTTTATAAATAATTGATTTTCAATATTTTAAATATTTTATAAATCTTCAAAATACTGTAAAATT
>JAYWHK010000126.1:0-10447 GCA_043777755.1 Saprospiraceae bacterium | reverse complement strand
AACTTTCTCCGAAGGAGTCCTTTGGACCTTATAGTCAGTTATTTATAACTTTTTTCTCAACGACAAAATAATACTAATCAATTTTGAACGCCCGCTTAACCTAATATCCGCTGTATATAAAACAGTTGATTTATTTTATCCAAAAATCTCTGTTCCTGCAAAGTAAAATGCACCTTCGATGGCAGCGTTTTCGTCGCTATCAGAACCATGAACAGCATTTTCGCCAATACTTACAGCATATTTCTTACGGATTGTACCTTCTTCTGCTTGTGCAGGATTGGTAGCACCAATTAAGGTACGGAAATCAGCAACAGCATTTTCTTTTTCCAAAATAGCAGCAACGATAGGGCCACTTGACATAAATTCACACAATTCGCCATAAAATGGACGCTCGCTGTGTACAGCATAAAATTCACCCGCTTTTTCAGCAGAAAGTTTAGTATATTTCATCGCTACGATTTTGAAACCGCCATCTACGATGTCTTTTAAGATATTTCCGATGTTGTTCGCACGAACAGCATCTGGCTTAATCATGGTAAAAGTTCTATTAGTTGCCATTTTTTTTAAAATATTTTTATTTATTAAAAATTTAAATTTATATATAATTGATAATCAGTATTTTACATTTTCAATCAATTATCACGCTGCAAAGGTACATTGATTTTTTCAAACTGGCAAATAAAATTTGGTCAAAATTTCATCGTCTAATTAAAATATTATTATTACTTTTGCGTCAATCTAAAAAAACGTGAAAACTTAGCATATTTTATCTAATCACTAATTTTATCTAATTAAACGGATTTTCACTAATCGTGATGTAAAAATTAAATCTAATTTCACTAATTTTATTAAAACTTCGTTTTAATATTAAATGTACCTAAGTTTTTAAAAAAGCCAAAAACTTTAAAGTTTTTATAACTTTTTTCTTGTGACAAAAAAGAAAATTTTTCGTTTTAATCTGTAACAATGACAAAAATCATTGGCATAAATTTGGGCGATGCAACATCGTTACTTATAGATTAAATCCAATAAAATAACAACTACAATTTAATGAAAAAATTACTATTAATTATCTCAGCAATGGCAATGTTTAGTTTGGTTGCTTTTGCTCAAAAATCAAAAAAAATTAAAATAAGTAAGATGGATCAAGAATTTTTAAGCAAGCAAGCTGACGGCATGTACGCTAAGTTTGAAACAAGCAAAGGTACAATTTATACCAATTTGGAATTTGAAAAAACACCTTTGACAGTAGCCAATTTTGTTGGTTTGGCAGAAGGAAACATACCAAATAAAGTAAAAGCGGCTGGTACGCCTTATTACGATGGATTAAAGTTCCACCGTGTCATTCCTAACTTTATGATTCAAGGTGGCTGCCCACTTGGAACGGGAACTGGCGATCCTGGTTACAAATTCGCTGACGAATTCGATCCAACTTTAAAACATTCTGGTCCTGGAATTTTGAGTATGGCAAATGCTGGTCCAACGACCAACGGCTCTCAATTTTTTATTACACACGTTGCAACACCTTGGTTAGATGGCAAACACTCCGTGTTTGGTCATGTAATTGACGGACAAGCAGTTGTAGATAAAATTGCTGGAAATGACACATTGAAAACCTTGACTATTTTGCGCAAAGGTGCAGCTGCGGAAGCCTTCAACGGTGCAAAAGTTTTTGTTGATGAGCAAGCAAACGCTGGAAAAAAACAAGCTGAAAAAGAAGCTGCCGCAAAGTTAGAAGCAGAAAAAATGATGAAAGATTTCACAAACGTTACGGCAAGTGGTTTGCGTTATATCGTACAAAAAGAAGGTACAGGTATTTCTCCAACAGCAACAAGCAAAGTAAAAGTACATTATACAGGTTCTTTTTTAGATGGTAAAGTATTTGACAGCTCTGTTCAGCGTGGCGAACCAATCGAATTTGGTTTGAATCAGGTCATCAAAGGTTGGACAGAAGGCGTTCAATTGATGAAAGAAGGTGCAAAATACAAGTTCTACATTCCTTATAACTTAGCTTATGGCGAACAAGGTTATCCTGGCGCAATTCCTCCAAAAAGCGATTTGATTTTTGAAGTAGAATTGTTGAAAGTGAACTAAATTTTGTATTGAAGTAATCTAAGAATTACAAAAAATAATGATAAAAAAGTCGCTCGGTGTAAAATCGAGCGACTTTTTTATGCTACAATTTTTCCAGTTTGAATACTAAAAATAATAAATTTCTTACTGTAAAATATTAAGTAATAGTGGATTATGACTAAAAATATCCTAAGTGCAGCTAACTTATTACTCCAATAAAGATTAATTTAGCACATAATTTTTTACTGATAATGCGAATATTGGGTTGAAAACACTATTTTTAGTCAAAAATGCTGTTAATAACAAAACTGCGATAACGTAAATCTACTCTTTTTTGTCATTTCGTAGCTTTAGCGGAGAAATCCCACACCACGAGAGAACCTACGGGCGAGATTCCATGTGCTTCGCACTCTGAATGACAAAAAGAGAGTAGATTTTCATCAGTTATCTATTGTCATTAATTATCTAACCCAATATTCGCATTGATAAAACACCCATAAAACTATCGTTTGTTACTGATTGTATAGCTCAATTTTGAAGCATCACTTAGAATTTTACAGTAAGTATTTTATACAAAGATAAGTTTTTTTTTTAAAATTCACAAAAAAAGTCGCTCGATTTTACACCGAGCGACTTTTTTATATCTATTTTTTCAAAAAGAAATTATACTTTTTCTACTTCTTTCTTTGCTACAACTGGTTGTGGAGCATCAGTCAAGTTTTCGTCTGTCAAATCCACCATGATTGGCGTTGCAACGAAGATAGAAGAATACGTACCTACAACAATACCTATCAATAAGGCAAATGCAAAACCACGTACTGAACTACCACCAAATGCAAACAAGATAAACATTGACAAGAATGTAATGAATGAAGTCATCATTGTACGGCTTAATGTATTGTTGATGGCATCGTTGATTACTTCCGCTTTTGACATTCCTGTATATTTGTGAATGTATTCACGAATACGGTCATATACAACGATTGTATCGTTCATTGAATAACCAATAACGGTCAAAATCGCTGCTACGAATGCTTGGTCAATCTCCATAGAGAATGGCAAAATTCCGTGGAACAATGTAAAGAATGCCATTACCAACAATACGTCGTGGAACAATGCCAATACTGCACCTGCTGAGAACTGCCATTTGTTGAATCGGAAAGCTACGTAGATGAAAATCAACAACAATGACAAAGCAATCGCTTTGAACGATGAATTACGAATATCATCTGCTACATAAGAACCTACCTTGCTGAACGCACTGATGTGTGTTTTACCAGGATTGTCTTGCTTTCTAAAGTCTTCCAATGTTACACCTGGTGCAACTTCTTTCACACCTTCAAATAATTTTTCAATTACTTTTTCAGTTGCTTCAGTAGAATTGTCGTCAATCAAATATGGTGTAACGATGTTGTATGAATTCTTAGTGTCAATCGCTTTTACGATGGTATTGCTACCAAATTTTTGGTCTAAGATGCTACGCAATGCTTGGTCATTTACATTTTCAGCAAACTGAACATTGTAAGAATAACCACCTTTAAAGTCCACACCTAACTCGAAGCCACGTACAAAATAAGACGCAACACCAGCCAAAATGAACAATGCAGAAGCTGCATAAGCAATTTTACGCTTTCCTACCCAGTCATACTTAACATTAGTCAAAAGGTTAGAAGACCAAGGCTTTGAAAACTCAATTTTGTTTCCTTTTTCAAACCAGTATTCCATCATCAAGTGACATAAGAAAACTGCTGTGAATAAGGTAAAGATAATACCCACTATCAAAACCACTGCAAAACCTTTGATTGGACCTAAACCGAAGTAAGCCATTACAAAGGCAATCAATAAGTTGGAGATATTGGCATCGAAAATCGCTGAGTATGAATTGTAGAAACCATCTTTGATAGCTTGCGCTATTGATTTACCTTCTGCCAATTCTTCTCGACAACGCTCATAGATAATTACATTCGCATCTACCGCAGAAGCCATCGTCAATACGATACCTGCGATACCTGGCAATGTCAATACTGTACCGTAAGATGTTAAAGCACCCATGATGAAGAAAATGTTCACCAATAAAGCAACAACAGAAATAATACCTGCTGTACTATAATAAGTACTCATCAAAACGATAATAGCCAACAAACCTAAGCCCAAAGAAATCAATGACTTATTGATGTTGTCTTGACCTAAAGATGGGCCAACCACAGACTCTTGAATAATTTGAGTTTTTGCAGGAAGACGACCAATTTTCAAAATACGAGCAAAATCTTGTCCTTCTTCTAAAGTATATGAACCAGAGATTTGAGAATCTCCTGTCAAAATCGCATCATTTACACGTGGTGCAGAAACTACCTTGTCATCTAACACAACCGCTACTTCACGGTTGTTGTCCTTAGCTGCTGCGGTTGTCATTTCACCCCATTTTCTTGCACCTTCGCTGTTCATTTTTAATGAAACGGCTACTTGACCAGAAACTGGATCCGTATTTACAGAAGCATCTGTTACGCAATCGCCACTCAAAGATGCGCCTTCGCCACCTTTTTTGTTTTTTAATGCGTACAATTCATATTGAGTTCCTAATTTACCATCAGCACCTTTTTGAGCTTTTTCTGCCCAAGAGAACACTAAATCACGAGGAAACAATGATTTTACAGCTGGATTTTGCAAATAACCATTGATTAAATTAATTTTATTTTTCTCAGCTGTACCAATTACAGCCAATCCCATTTGACCAGTTGAGTTCAAAGACATATTAGACAAAATTGGTCCCATATTGCTTGAATCTACTTTCACAACAGCGGATGTATCGTTTGACATCAACATTTTTGCTTTAGCGTCAGCCATTTGCAAACCAGCTACTACGCCTGGATCAATCACACGGTACACATCCCAAAATTCCAACGCTGCTGTTGCTGTAATCATACCACGTGCACGCTTAGGATTATCCACCCCTGGCAATTCGACAACTATTAAGTCACGAGCTGCATCTAACGAAACGTTAGGCTGCGTTACACCAAACTCATCAATACGTTCTTTCAAACGGTCGTAAGTTGTTTTTACAGTTTCTGTTGAATTTTCACGCAAAACACGAACCACTACATCATCAGGTGTATCGAATTTGATACGGCTTGACAATGCTTCGTTACGAGAAAAAATAGCTGCCAAAGATTGACCACCCGCTTTTTTGAATTCTTCTGCAAAAAGCGTTACATAATCAGTGCCACCATTTTTCAAACGCTCGCCCGCATTTTTTAACGCTGCTTGGAAAGCTGCATCAGGAGCGTTTTTGCCTAAACCTTTGATAAAGTCTTGCAAATCTACTTGCATTACCACACTCATCCCACCTTTCAAGTCAAGACCCAAAGCCAATTGTTGCTTTTTCAAATCCTGATACGTGTAGGTTTTTAAAAGTGGAATTGAAAATAAAACCTCACTTGACATAGAGTCTAAGTAACGCGCTCGCTCTACCTTATATACTGCATCATTTCCGTTTGCAATACCTTGTGCATAGTTATGTGCATTGCTATCCACACGGTTTGTTGGAAAAGTAAGCAAAAATTGGAGTAAAAATACAACTGCTAAAACAATTGCAAAAAATCGGATAAATCCTTTACCTTGCATCTCTCTTGATTCGTTTAGTTAATAAATGTGAACAGTAGAATTAACTTGTACCTATAAAAAATAGACAAATATTCATTCTACTAAATTTGTAATTATTTGATTTTTAAATACTTATAGAAAATTATAAATTTTTCAATATATAAATTGCTTATAGCTTTACAAAAAACGTGCAAATATAAGCAATTTTACTCAAAAAATACTAATTTGTTTCAAAGGATTTTCAAAAAATATTATTTTTATATAAAAAAGTTAAAATATAAGTAGGCGTATAGAAATAATCGACATTTTTTGTCGCTGTAAAAATAGCAACGTAACTGACTAAAAGGAAGTTACGTTGCTATTTTTACAGCGACTTCCCTTAAAAAATGTTGGTTATTTTAGCCCAACTACTTACAGTAATTTTAATAGAAATTGACCGCTAAAATGATTTAATTTTAGCGGTCAATCTTTGTTAAGCAAAAAAGAAGCCAATAGCTTGCCTTACAAAAAAATTATACTTTTTTGGGAGGCAAATCAAAAGCAACTGCTTCATGGTCTAAAAGTCCTCTGTGTGCGCCATCGCAGAAAGGTTTGTTTTTTGACAAACCACAACGGCACAAGCCCAAGGAAGTTCTTCCGCCAAGCCCATATTCGTTGCCTTGCGCATCTACGATTTCAAAATCGCCTTCAATTTTTAATGACCCGTTAGAGTTCACTGTTAATTTCGTTTTTGACATAATTTTTATATTAAAGAATGATGAATGAATAATTTTGTAGCGTTTTTACACCCAAACTGTATATATTTTTTTACCTCGTGACCTGATGCGTTTGATAGTCCATTCTTTAACTTCGGAATGGTCAAAAACAATCAAATAACCACGTTCTTGGTTGTTTTTATTCAAATAATCCACCAATTGTTTGATGCCTTCTTTATGGGCTTTTTCGCCACGCCAAATTTTCATTTCGGCAATGTATTTTTTGTCGTAATACGTTATGACCACATCAAGGCGACGTTCTTCTGAAATTTGTACTTCCTTGAAATCATAGCCCGCACCTGCCAAAATTGGGCGCAAAAATGCCAAAAAGACCAAACGTCCATGTTTTTCAAGAAAATCACGGTCTTTTTTGGAGTATTGCTCTTTCATAAAAGCTTGAAATTCAATCAAAACACGCTCCATATCAAGGATTTTATTAGGCAATTCGTAGGTACTTCTTGCAATATCTGTATCTAATAACAATGCTGTTCTTGCTTTTGAACTCATATATTCATAAATCAATTCTTCATAAATGACATTGTGTATTTTTACGCCATCACCATTTTTTAAAATACCATGTAAAATTCCTAATTTGACTGTAGGGTTGATATAGCTAAATTCATAATAACTTCTGTTCATTAAAATTTGCTCCGTCATCCGATATAGTGCTGGATTATTTTCCAAGTTCTTAAAAACATTTTCAAAATTAGTATTGTCGTGTTTTAAAAGCCGCTGTACAGTTTGTTCCAAATCTCTTTCTGTCCATTCTTTTTTTTCTTTCTCTGGCAAAACCTCCTCATCTAACATTTTACACAATTTGCTAACCAAAAACGGATAACCAGAAGTATAATAAAAAAGATGTTCAGCCATTTTGTCAATGTTCATCGCTACGCCTCTTTCTTGACAATAATCTGCCAACATTGGCTTGATTTCGTCAATCTGTAAGTTCATATTTACGGTATAATCAGCTGCAATATTCCAAGGAGAATTGAGTTTTTCTTCTTCATTGGGGCGAAGTTTAAGTTTCAAACTTTTGACATCATGTACGCCCGCAAGAATGACGGAGTGAAAAGCATGAGAACGCTCTCTATTCAAATATGAAGCCCTTAATTCTCCCAAAAAGCCTAAAAACAATTGATTATTAGTACTTTTATCTACTTCATCAATAATTAGAATAATTTTTTTATTAATTTTTTTACAAATACTTTTAATAATATTATTTAATGTAGGGTTATCCACTTCCGCTATAGCATCGTTGAGCTCTTTTTTAGGGACATATTGATTTTCTACATTATTTTCAATCAATAAATTTGTAAAAAAAGTTATGAATCTTTCTTCATTTTCAAAAGATTTTTCATTCAAACCTTCAAAAGTAATGTTGAAAACAATATAATCCTGTTCCTGCATCACCCGTTCTTCTATGGCAAAAAGTATTGTTGTTTTCCCATATTGCCTTGGGCGATTGATAATAAAATAATCGCTTCTTTCCACCATCGTGAAAGTTCGCTCTAATTTTTTTGAAATATCAGCCATATAATGCTTTTCAGCATTACACTTTCCTGTTATATTAAATATTTTTGACATTATAATTAAGAATTAACTGTTGCAAAGGTAGTAAATATTTTAAAAATAAGCAATATCTTGATAAATATAGCTTGTAAATGTCACATTTTTTGTTCACAATCATTTTTAGATTTAATTTTAGTTTATTTCACCGAAACTACTTAACTTTGCGAAAAATATTTTAAAATAATGAAAAATCTTATTGTAATAGTAGCGTTGTTTAGTGCATTTAACCTCTTTGCGCAGACAGAAACCAAACCAACTAATTTTTGTGGAAGCAATCACGGGCGTTCTGAATGGTTGAAAAACTATCAGAAAAACAAAAAAGATTTTGATTCTCGTGGCAGTGAGCCGATTTATATGCCAATGACCGTTTTTTTACTAAGCAATGATGATGGTAAAAAAGGTTATAATTTTGGTACTTTTTTAGATGATTTTTATGTTCTAAACAAAGATTTTGAGCAAGCAAATATGCGTTTTTTCTTAAAATCACCTGTTCGATACATTAAAAATACAGCTATAAACAACCACAAAACATTTGATGAAGGTTTGCCGATGTATGACAATAATGTTGAAAATACAGTGAACTCTTACTTTGTATCTGACCCTGCTGGCAATTGCGGTTACGATTGGCCTGGAAAAGGAATCGCTTTGAATAAAGGTTGTATGGGAAAATTTAACCATACTTGGGCGCATGAAATGGGACACGAATTGTCACTGCCGCATACTTTTGTCGGCTGGGAAGGTGAAAATATAGTGCTAAGTCAAAAAGCTCCTTTGGAAATCAATGGAAACACTGTCGAATTGTTGGACAAAAGCAATTGTGCAACAGCCGCTGATGGTTTTTGCGACACGCAAGCAGATTATTTGAGCTATCGTTGGGCTTGCGGTGCGGACAAAAAAACAAGCTATGATGTGATTGACCCAACGGGACAAAAATTCAAAATAAATGGAGATTTGTTTATGTCTTATGCCTTAGATGCTTGTACTTCTAAGTTTTCTCCTGAGCAGTCAGGGGCTATGCGTGCACATTCAACAAGTGAAAAAATTGATTTTTTGGCAACACAAAATCCACACAAGCCTTTGGTTGGCATTTCAAAAAACAATACGCCATCAGATTCAACGATGAATGTTGATTTTGAAAAAGCACAGTTTTCTTGGTCAAAAGTAGGCAATGCAAGTCATTATTATGTAGAAATCAGCCGTTTGCCAAGTTTTAATTCTGTTGATATTTCTGAATCTGTAACAGATACTTTTTTCACAATTAAATTGTTGCCAACAAAAAGATATTATTGGAGAGTTCGTGCTTACAATTATGGCTATACAACTTTTTCTGATGTATTAAAAAGTACTGTTTTTTGGACAAGTTCGCCAGCTGTTTCAGTGAATGAATTGACGCTGAATGAGTTTATCGTCTATCCAAATCCCGTGGCTGAAAATCAAGAAATCAATATTCAGTTTGAAGCTGATTTTTCTGAAAAAATAAAAATGGAACTGATTGACATTAGTGGTAAAACATTGATTACCAAGGATTTGAATGTTGAAAATGGCGAAAATAAAACAACTTTAAAAACTGATTTTCCAAAAGGAATTTATTTTTTACAATTAAAAAGTAAGCGAGGAATCAAAGTTGAAAAAGTGGTGATTTAGAATTAATGAATAATTGATAATGAAAAATTAATAATTTAGCGGTACAATCGTAAAATTTAGAATTTAGAATAATGAATTTAGAATTTAGAAAAAATGGAATTAAAAGCAAAGAAAGTAAGTGATTCTAAGGCAATTATGACGGAAATGGTGATGCCAAATGATGCGAATCCTTTGGGAAACCTCATGGGCGGAAATCTACTAAGATGGATGGATATTGCTGGTGGAATTTGCGCTGGAAGACATAGTGAGGCGCACGTTGTGACAGCTTCCGTGGATCATGTTTCGTTCAGCAAGCCTATTAAAATAGGTGATGTGATTACGATTGAAGCAAGTGTAACGAGGGCATTTAATACGTCTGTCGAGATTTATGTAGAAGTGATGGCGGCTGATGTCAAAGGTGGAAACCCAAGACGTTGCAACCATGCTTACTATACTTTTGTGGCGTTAGAAGATGTTACATTAAAGCCTATTCCTGTGCCAGCGGTAATTCCTTTGAGCAATGAAGAGGAAAAATTATACGAAGGTGCGGCTCGCAGACGAGAAGTTCGTTTAATATTAAGCGGACGTATGAAACCTGAGGATTCTATTGATTTGAAATTGCTTTTTCAATAAAAAAATAGTTTTGATTTGGCGGTATCTATGTTTTTTGTGTAGTTACCGCCAAATCAAAAAAATCGCAACTATTTAGCGTTGAAAAAATCGAAGATTTTTTTTATTTTTACCACGGAGAAACAGAGGTCACGGAGGCAAAAAAATTAGCCTTCGGCTAATTTTTTTGCCAAACTCTGTGTTCTCCGTTTCTCCGT
>JAYWHK010000125.1:0-10456 GCA_043777755.1 Saprospiraceae bacterium | reverse complement strand
GACGGTAATCCAGATTATACTGACCCAACAGATACAGACGGTGATGGCGTTCCAGATTTGACTGACCTTGATGATGACAACGATGGTATCTTAGATACAACGGAAGATGCAACAAGTTGTACAACAGCAAGTGGTGTAACTAGCCTTAATTCAGATTGTGACGGTGATGGTATTCCGAACCGTTTAGATTTAGACAGTGATAATGATGGTATCAACGATGTAACCGAAGGTGGTGGCACTGATACCGACGGTAATGGTATTGCAGATGGTACAGTAAGCGCAACAGGTATTCCTGCAACAGCAGGAACAGGTTTAACACCTCCAAATACAGATGGAACAGGTGGCGCAGATCCTTACGATTTGGATAGCGATAACGATGGTACAACTGATTTAGTAGAAAGTGGTCAGCCAGTTTCATTAGATGCTAATGGAGACGGTAGAGTTGATGATATTAACGATCCTGATAAAGATGGTATTATGACTTCTGTTGATGGACTACCTACTGTTAGAGGAGATCTACCTCCGCAAGTAGTTAAGATTTCTTGTAAAGCATTGCTTCAAGGAGCTTACAACAATGCGGCAGGTTTGATGCGTGATGATTTGCGTGTAAAAGGATTATTGCCTTTGACACAGCCTTATGGACAAACCATTTATGCAGACAACCTTTATACAGGTACAGAAACAACAACAAGCGCAGTATTGGCAGTAACGGGTGCTAATGCCATTGTAGATTGGGTTATCGTAGAAATGCGTGATAAAAATAATCCAGCAACTATTTTAGCAAAACGTGCAGGTTTAGTACAGCGTGATGGTGACATCGTAGATGTAGATGGTGTAAATCCGTTGGTATTTACTTCACTTGTTCCAGAAAGCTACTACGTAGCGGTAAAACACCGTAACCACTTGGGCGTAATGACCAACACGGCAATACCTTTAAGTAGTGCTGGAACAGTCGTTGATTTCACTTCTACAACACAAGGCAACTTCAAAGTAGCAGGTGTATTAGGAAGTAATTTTGCTCAAAAAGTATCAGCAAATGGAAAACGCTTGTTATGGGCGAGTAATGTACAAAAAGAAAACAACGTTTGGAGAGTGATTTATCAAGGACCAAACAATGAAGTTTCTCCCGTGTATATTGATGTATTGACTGCGGCTAACAATCCTAATTTCAATGCAAACTATATCCTTAGCGGTTATTTGCGTTCAGATGTAACAATGGACGGTCGTACAATTTATCAAGGACCAAACAATGAGGTTGATATTATTTATTTTGAAGTGATTACTCATCCAGAGAACACGTCTTTATTGGCGAACTTCATTATAAATCAACAAATTCCGTAAGTTATAATTTTTTTCAGAAATAGGAAGTTTTCAGAAATCTCAAAAGTAAAAAGGTAAGTCTTAAATATAGTAATAAGTCTTAATTAACTTAGACTTGCCTTTTTACCAATGAGTTTTTTGATAAATTTTGCCACTTTAATTAACTAAAACAATTTTTTCAAATGAAAAAAATATTAAATATTGTAGGTGTATGTGGTTCATTGCTTTTGTCAAATACAATCCATGCTCAAGTCAAATATCAGTTATCCTTGCTGCCAGACAAAAAAACCTACATGGTTAGTTTGGTTTCTTCAAAAACATGGACTTATCCAAATAATTTGACAAGTACAGCACAAGTAACCATTAAAGTTCCTTCTGAAAAGCCTTTTACAGCAGCTGTAACAAGCCTTAATCCAGATGTAAAATGGTTGGACAATTCATACATTGAAGCGCCAACAAGCGACCCATCACATACGTATGTTTCATTCGGTCTAATCAGTATTGGAACATCAAAATTGCATTACAAAGAAAATGAGGAAATTCCACTTTTCACATTTAGAAATATCGAAGCTGAACCATGTATAGGTAAAATTTCTATCATTAACAATGATTTAGATGCCTTCAAAGGCAAAGATGCTGAAATTTATAATATCAACAATCAAATTTCTGTCTTAGCGGAACAAGGAGATGTTTATGTTGGAAATCTAAAAGCAGAAGTTGATTGTGCGCAAGCACTGAGCAACGAAGAATTATTTGAAGATGTAAATATTAAAGCATTTCCTATTCCAACTGCTGACCAATTGACTATTCAGTGGTTAAACAAAGGAGTAAGTAAGGCACCTGTCCTTCTTCAAATTGAAAATATGGAAGGTAAAATCGTAACTTCAAAAAAAGTAAGTGCTATTGAAGGTCAAAACCAAGAAATCTTTGACTTTTCAGCGCAAGCTATTGGTTGTTACTATTTTTCTTTTATGGAAGATGGTAAATCTTCAAAAAAATATAAATTTTTAATTATTCGCTAAAACTTTTTGATATGAAAAAAATAAATCTTGTAATGTTACTCTTTATGCTGTTTGGGTTTTCCAAGGCATTTAGTCAAGTAGAATACACCATCAAGTGGGAAACATCTCCACAGGCTTGCTATGTTGTATATCTAAAATCAAGTACTGCTTTCAGTACACCTCTTTCTCAAATACCTACGGCGCAAGTAACTGTTGTTGCTCCTCATGGAACAGGTGGAAGTAAATTTACAGTAGTTGGACTGACCAGCTATGAGCCGTCTATGCAATGGGTGCAGAACGCTCGTGTTGATGCACCTTCTGAAAATACGTCAAAAGATTACATCTCTTTTGGTTTTCAAGGCGCAACAACTTTTAACATTCCAGCCAACACGGAAGTAAAGTTATTTAGTTTTAAAAATTCAGGTACTTGTTTGGGTGCATTACAGTTGATTGAAAATCTTTCTGACCCTTTCAGCAATTTAACGCCACCGAATTTCTCTAACTCTGCCAATACCAATCCAGGTAACTCAATTACCATATTGGGTGTTGGTGGTGACGCTTATACTGGCAACTATGGTACAGGTGCAAACGCTTGTCCAAGTTTGGCAGCCAACAATGATACAGGTGGAGCTGTTCAAGCAGGAACAACAAACAATACTAAAATTTTAACAAACGATACAATAGACGGTAATCCAGCTACATTAAGCAATGTAACAGCACCAACGATTACAACCAATCCAACCAAAGGAACGGCTACTGTGAAAGCTGATGGTTCTATTGATTATACGCCTTTTGCAGCTTCTACGGGTACTGACGTTTTAACTTATCAAATTTGTGATAAATTAAATACTTCAACTTGTAAAACAGCTACGGTAACTTATACAATTAGTGCAGTGCCTGTTCCTGTTGCCAATGACGATACCAAAACAGTTTCGGCTGGCGTAACAGCGAATGTCGTTGTTTTGGCAAATGATAAAAATGCTGACGGAACAAATGCTGATTTGACAAAATCAAACGTACCTACGATTGTGACAAATCCTACAAAAGGAACTGTTACTGTAAAATCTGACGGTTCTATTGATTATACACCGAATGTAGGAGCAACAGGAACAGATACTTTTGTATATAGACTTTGCGATAAAACCAATTCAGGTTCATGTGACAATGCAATTGTCACCTTGAATTTACCTACTTGTCCAACACCAAATTGTGGTACAGCGACAATCATAAAAAATTAGACTTCTGTTGTTAATTTATAAGACGAGCAAGGGTAATTTTACTTACCCTTGCTTAATTATAAAAGTATTCATCTCTTGAAAAACTAAAAAAAACTAAAACAAGCACTATACTTTTGTTATCTTTATTACACTCACTTTGTCATTTTTTTAACAATAAAATCAATAGTAATAATGAAAAAAAGTATTGCTTTATACTACGCAATTTCTTTTTTGCTACTTTTTACATACCAAAGCCAAGCGCAATGTTTATCAGGTGTTTATAGCCTATGCAATAACTCAACTTATACACTAACCGCAGAAAATGGACTAAGCAATGTAAAATGGCAAAAAAAAGTTGGAAATAACTATGTTACTATTTCCAATTCAAACAGCATCACTGTAAGCGATGCTGGAAAATACAAATACGTGGCAGAAGATGTCAATGGATGTCAGATTGAACTTTGTTGTCCTTATGAATTTTTGCCAGATGCTTCTACTCAAATTTATGCTTTATGCCAAGGCGAAACTTATACAATTGCAGCGCAAGCAGGCTTGAATAACATTCAATGGCAAAAAGACAGTGGTAGTGGTTTTGTCAATATCAATGGTGCAAACTCAAAAGATTTGATGGTCACTACAATCGGCAGATATAAATATACAGCAACTGATTTAAACGGATGTGTTGTTGATTTATGTTGTCCTTTTAACATCGTACAAGGAACTGGTTGCTGTACAACAGCGCCAACCTACACTTTATGTCAAGGCGAAACTTATACAATTACAGCACAAGCAGGGTTAAATAATATTCAATGGCAAAAATTAGTTGGCAACACATATACCGATATTGTGAACGAAACAGCTACCAACTATACTGTTAGCCAAGCGGGTAAATATCGTTATGTGGCAAAAGATGCCAATGCTTGTGCGATAGAATTGTGTTGTCCTTTTGACTTCACCCCTTGTTGTCCCGTTCAAAACTACACCGCTTGCCAAGGCGAAACTTATACGCTAACAGCACAAGTAGGAATGAGCAACATTCAATGGCAAAAAGAACACAATGGTATGTATATTGACATTGCAGGAGCAAATAACGCTTCCTTGATTGTATCTGAAATGGGAAAATACCGTTACACCGCAACGGACAATACCAATGGTTGTATAGAAATGTGTTGCCCTTTTTTGGTGACTTATTACGAAAAACCAGATTTTTCACTACAATCTATGACAACTTGTAGTCCATTAAGCGATGTAAAAATTATGAACAATACCGCAATCCCAATCAGTCAAGTAAAAATAGACAATGGCTCGTTTCAAAACTACCCAAGTTCTTCTATTTTAACGGGATTAAGTATAGGTACACACTCCATCACACTCAAAAGCATCAATGGTTGTGAAGTAACTAAAACAGTTCTACTACAAAGTAAAACAGCGACTATCTGTACTTCTGTAAAAATCGTAAGGCGTTAATTTATCCTTACACTAACTATGGTAAAAATTGATTAATTATATTTTCGTCCAATTACAAAAGAGTAATTGGGCGATTTTTTTTTCATATAAAGTTCAGTAAATTATTGTTTACAGTACCGTGAATCTGATTTTTCAGTGCCAATCAATGCTTTTTTAGTGTAAAATAAATTTTTTACCGAATTTTATCCAGCCGCTGTGTTTCTATTTCAAGAAATACAGCGGTTTTTTCGTTTTAATCCGAGCATTATGATGTCTTCGGTCACAATCACGTTCTTCTGTATGAATGTTTTTAACATAGCGAAGCAGAACAAATCTATCCGTAAGAGAAAAGGCACGCCTTTTCTCGCACTACCCAAGGCATACTAAACACGAGAAAAGGCGCGCCTTTTCTCTACGTGTGTTTTTAAAACAAATAAATTTTTATTTTAAACCACAGTCAAATCGCAATTTTATTAAACATGATTTGGGCGGAAAGCTATATTTTTGCGCCCAAATCATAGATAAAACGATTTTTTTACAGCGTTTTCAAATATTCTATCAAATTTTTTCTATCATCATCGCTTAATCCGTCACCATAAGTATGTCCTTTGTTACCGTAACCTAAAAGTGTGGTATCGTAGGTTTTCTTGTCTTCTTTTTTAGATAAATTCTCGTATTTCCAACCAACTTTCGCAGCGTCATATTCTGTATTGGCAAAATTTCGTCGCCAATAAGTTGGTCTTCCACTACTTTTCAAAACATCTTCCAAAGTAGGAACTGAACCATTGTGAAGATAAGGTGCTGTTGCCCAAATTCCGTCTAAAGGAGGAGCGATGTAGCCTTTTGTAGGATTTAATTGACCGCCAGAAGGATTTTTAGAAAACCAACTTTTGTTAAACCAAGTATTAAACTCAGGATAAGTAGCGTACAAATCAACCAAGGCAGGGTCTGTTCCTATACTTTTTACATCAATCAATAAATTAGGATAAGATTCATTTGTGCCATACGTTCCATGACATTTGGCACAGCTTTTTTCAAAAACAACCTTTCCTTTATCTGCCAATGTTTGGTCAATCGGATTGGGATTTTTAGGAGCTTTGACAGTTTTTAGATATGCCAAAACATCTACAAATCGTTTGTCTATCGCTCTTGCCTCGGCACTGTCTTTGATGGAAACCAGTGAAGTCGTCATAATCATACGGACAAAATCGCCAACGCCCAAAGCATTGTAATACAAAGCATTTTTCTTTTTCATCAACCACCACGCAGGAACATCGGTCGGAACGACCTCTTTCGGAATTGAATATTGCGCAGGGTCAATCCAAGTCAAATCCGCAACATTTCGGTGTGCTGCCAAAATCGCAAACACTTTGTCCGCAGGGTTCACGCCTTGTACAGCCGTTACTGTTTGAGGAAAGATCAAACGAAAACTTTTGCTAAAAGGCTCATACGCAGACCATTCTTTTGATGGTTTGCCGTAGCGCAATTGTACTGCGAAATCAGAACCGTTGATTTGAGAGGTTTGGTCTGTGGAGTAATCCGAACTATTATTGCCCAAACCAACAATCAATTGACCATTGATTTTTTCAGCATGGCAAGAAAGACAATTTCCACCGACAACTTTCACGCCAGTAGAAGTTGTCGAAGCGGTATAACCAAAGCCAATGCCTTTGTTGTCACCAGTTCTACCCAAATCTTCCGAACTCGCAGGATAAACCAGCTTGAAAACGTCCAAAGGGATTCCGCTACTGACATAATTTCCATTAACCATATAGTCATAACCAGCAGTGGCATCACCGTTTGTACGTTGTGTGTAAGGTGGAATTTTGCTTGCGCCAGAAGGCAAATCATCAATTACCACTGGCGGATTTACAACAACAGGCTCTTTTTTGCAATTGGCAAGGATAAAAATACTTGCAAAAAGGGCAATTGCGATGTTTATTTTTTTCATAAAAAAATTAATTTTGCTACAAAAATAGTAAAACAAAGGCAGATAATTGTTAGTTTTGCTAAAATTTTAATAAAATGAAAAAAATAAGTTTAATCATCGCTTTTTTAAGCATATTTAATATTGTTTTTGCGCAGCAAGACGTTCAGAAAAAACTTCAACGCCAATTTATCATGGCAAAAGACGGGAGTACCATAAAGATAGAAGCTGGAACTTTTGCGATTAGTTCTACGATTTCGTTGGAAGGGAAAAAAAATATTGTTATCGAAGGCGAAGGAATGGATAAGACGATTTTGAATTTTGCAACACAAACAGAAGGCGCAGAGGGAATCCGTGTGAGCAATTGCGAAAACATCATTATCCGCAACCTAAATGTACAAGAAAGCAAAGGCGATGCCATCAAAACGATGAACGTAAAAAATATTGTTTTTCAAAAAGTAAAAACAGAATGGCTTGGTGAGCCTGACGAAAAAAATGGCGGTTATGGCTTGTATCCTGTTCAATGTCAAGGTGTTACGATTGACGCTTGCGAAGCTATCGGCGCATCAGATGCAGGAATATATGTTGGGCAATCGCAAGACATCAAGGTTTTTAATTGCAAAGCACACCACAATGTGGCAGGAATCGAAATCGAAAACTCCATCAATGCTGAGGTTTTTGACAACGAAGCAAGCAACAATACAGGTGGTATTTTGGTGTTTGATTTGCCTGATTTGATACAAAAAAAAGGTGGCAACGTTAAGGTTTATCACAACAATATTCACCACAATAATTTTAGAAATTTTGCACCAAAAGGAAATATTGTAGCAACTGTTCCCGCAGGCTCTGGTGTGATGATTTTGGCAACGAACAATGTAGAAATCTTTGACAATCAAATCATTAACAACAATTCAGCAAGCTGTAGCATCGTCAGTTATTACATGACCGAAATTGCGATAAAAGACAAAGATTATTACCCTTATCCGACAAATATTACCATTAGAAACAATGTATTTGAGCGAGAAAATATGCGTTTTCAAGGAAAAGGTCGTATGAAATTGCTCTACAAATACAAATTGCGTTTTGGAAAAAACATTCCGCATATTATCTATGATGGTATCGTGGACAAAAATACTTTAGATGAAAATGGCAAAGTAAAAACAAACGCTCGAATCTGTATTTTTGACAATAAAAATGCAACTTTTGCCAATTTAGATGCTGAAAATGGTTTTAAAAACATAGACAAAGACATAACAAAGTTTGCTTGTGGCAAATAAAAAAATTGATAAATAAGAAAACATTTATGACTAAAACAACTCCTCCAATCGCTGCCAAAATAGCGAAAACATTGGAAATTCATGGCGACCAACGCCAAGACGATTATTATTGGCTTAATGACCGTGAAAACCCCGAAGTCATCGCTTACCTCAACGCCGAAAATGCGTATAGAGAAGAAATGACTGCACATACCAAGCCTTTACAAGAAACTTTATATACAGAAATGGTTGGGCGAATTGCGCAAACAGACGTTTCTGTGCCTTACAAAGATAATGGTTATTTCTATTATTCTCGCTACGAAGAAGGCAAAGAATACCCTATTTATTGCCGTAAAAAAGACAGCTTAGACAATGCTGAGGAAATCCTTTTGAATGGCAACGAAATGGCAAAAGACCATGCTTACTTCCAAATCGGTGGACTTAGCGTAAGCCCTGATAATCAATGGCTTGCATACAGTATTGATACCGTTTCTCGAAGACAATATTCTGTTTTTGTTAAAAATTTAAATACAAAGAAAATTTTGTCTGAGGAAATTAAAAATACAACGGGGTCGGTTGCTTGGACAAATGACAACAAAACTTTTTTTTATACCAACAAAGATGAAGCGACGCTTCGCTCGGATAAAGTTTTTCGCCATAAAATAAAAACGCTCGTTAGCGATGACGTATTGGTTTTTGAAGAAAAAGACGATACTTTTTACACGATGGCAGGTCGTTCAAAATCAGGAAAATACATTCTGATTGGTTCTGGCTCGACGGTTTCTAATGAATATTATTATTTGAGTACGGACAAACCTCGTGGCAAGTTTCGCTCAATTCAAAAACGAGTCCGCAACTTGGAATACAGCGTTGATCATTATGGCGATGATTTTTATATTTTGACCAACGACCAAAAAGCGCAAAACTTTAAATTGGTCAAAACGCCTGTCACAAAAACAGGTCGTAAAAATTGGGTTGATGTCATTCCGCACCGTTCCGAAACGCTTTTGGAAGGCATGGATATTTTTAACGATTACCTGGTTTTGTCAGAAAGAACAAAAGGCGAAACACAACTTTGCATCAAACCTTGGAATGGCGACGCTGCACATTATGTTGATTTTGGTGAAAAAGCCTATACGATTTATCCTTCTATCAATCCTGATTTTGACACACAAATTTTGCGACTGGGCTACACCTCTTTGACAACACCAAACTCTGTTTTTGATTATGATATGAAAAATAAAAATCTACAACTCCTTAAACAACAAGAGGTTGTAGGTGGTTATGATAAAAATGACTATCAAAGTGAACGTATTTTTGCTACTGCCAAAGACGGAAAACAAGTGCCAATTTCGCTCGTTTATAAAAAAGGCTTGGAGAAAAACAACTCAAATCCGACCTTATTGTATGCTTATGGTTCGTATGGTCATAGCATGGATTGTATGTTCAGTTCGGCACGATTGAGTATGTTGGACAGAGGTTTTATTTTTGCCATTGCGCACATTCGTGGTGGACAAGATTTGGGTCGTGCTTGGTACGAAGATGGTCGAATGTTAAAAAAGAAAAACACCTTTACAGATTTCATCGCTTGCTCAGAACACCTTATCAATCAGGGTTTTACAAATAAAGAAAATCTCTCTGCGATGGGTGGCAGTGCTGGTGGTTTGCTCATGGGCGCAATCATCAATATGCGTCCTGACCTTTACAAAGCGGTCGTAGCGCAAGTCCCTTTCGTGGACGTTGTAACTACGATGTTGGACGATACCATTCCACTGACAACGGGCGAATACGACGAATGGGGCAATCCAAATCAAGCAAAATACTACAAATACATGAAATCTTATTCGCCTTATGACAATGTTGGGAAGAAAAAATACCCTGCCATGCTCGTCACCACTGGCTTACACGATTCCCAAGTTCAGTATTTTGAACCTGCCAAATGGGTGGCGAAGTTACGTGACCTCAAAAAAGGCGACGCTCCTCTCCTACTCTACTGCAATATGGATACAGGACACGGCGGCGCATCTGGTCGTTTTGAACGCTTCAAAGAGGTGGCGATGGAATATGCTTTTTTAGTGGATATGTTGCTGAAAAACAGTAACCAAATGTAATTATTTAGGTAGAATGAGCTTATTTTAAAAATTATCTATTGGAAAAAACATAGTACTTGAACATAGCTTCTGCGCTGTATTGTAAGGGCGACTTTAGTCCAATGTCATTTCCCTAATTCAAGAAGAAAAGTCTTAAAAAAAAGCGTTATTATTGCTTGAAAAATAAGTTAAATAATTT
>JAYWHK010000124.1:0-10456 GCA_043777755.1 Saprospiraceae bacterium | reverse complement strand
AAAAATAAAAAATTGATATTTTATTATAAATTAAAATATTATTTTTTAAATTTTTTAAAAATGTTCTGTTTTTAGAAAACTGGAACATCGAGTTATAGGAAGAATTCTTTTCATTTTGTAAGGCAATTCACTTTCATGTACAAATTTTAGCACACAATCTTTTAAGACTAAGCCTTTTTCCTTGATAATTTCGGCAAGAGAAATGACATCATCATGGTGTGCAATAATACCAAGTTCAGGAGTGTATGCTACCCATTTCTCTGGAAATTGAAAAAATAAGTGTTTATTTTCATGTCGCCACTTATTTACTACTTGTACATTCATTTTTCGTAAAAACGTAAATTAGCAAAACTTTAATTACATCAAAGAATCCCGTATCAACTTTCTAACAAGAACGAACAAACTCGCTAAAATAAAACCCAAAGCAATTCCTATTGCCAGTGTTTTTTTCAAAGAAGTACTGCTCGAAGACAATGGACTAAACGGCAAGTCTATTGCTTGTACAAATGGCGTACTGTTTTTAACAGCAAAATCAGAAACTTCCATATTTTTTATGGCTTCACCGTACATCATGGTAAGTATGGTTGAATTTCTATTGAGTTGCTTAACGGGAACTTTTACTTGCTCCATGAAAAGACCACGATTGGTATCTTCAAACTTAGCTGATGCGTAATCTGAGCCGTATAAGAGTCTTTTGATAGAATCCGCTTTCATTTTTACCAAGCGGAAGGTTTGAAGTTCTCTTTCAATTGTTTTTGATACATAAAAATTTCCTAAACGCTCAAATATTTTTGTACATAGCTTAACTGACAATTCATCAGAAGTTGAAACAACGTTCATCGTCATAATTTGTGTTTGACGGGATTGGCTGTTTGACATTAAGCCTTCAACTGTTGGTGTGCCTACGACTTTTCCATACGCACTTTTTAATGCTGAGCGCTCATTTATATCCAATGAATCTATGTCTTTTGAATAGTAATTTTTATTGAATCTAAAACCTTTTAAAGTTGGGCTTTTTTTCCAAGTGGTATTGTCAAAATCATATTGATTGATGATATGATTGGCAATGTAATCATTTTTTCCGTCTATGGTTTCCTTACTTAACAATACTTCGTGTAAGATGCGCATAGACTTGGATAAAGTCAAGATTTTATCTAAATTGTTTTTGCTGTCTCCACCACCGCCAAGGGAAGATAAGATACTTGCCGCACCAGCCAAACCGCCGCCACCTTCTTTCTCATTCACCATAAAAGTAAGTGTCGCAGTGTAATCTTTCGGTGTTGTAAAATGCTTGTATAGCATTGCTGTCAATGCAATCGCAATGAATATTGCTACCAATAACCAATTTTTTTTGATTTCGATAGCATATTCCTTTATTTTTTGAATTAACTCTTTTAGGGTTATTTCATCAGAAGTATTGTCTAAATTTATGTTTTGCTGTAAGTCGGACACGAATAGGTGGTGTAAAGATGTGTTAAATTTACTGAATTTGGAGTTGTTTTTCGCAAGAATCAAGCATAAAGTCGATTGCACTGTAAAGTGTATTTAAATCGAATATACTGTATGCTGTTTTATTTTTTATTAAATTTTTATTTTCTAAATAAGCGAACTCCCATTGTTCTCCATTTGTTACAATACCAAAGGTTTTGTAATTTTTTTTTCTTTGTTAATTGTTTGCATCGCTACTAATTGTGCAGCGCATTGTGTCCAACCTTCGGAAAAATTATCTTTCTTTGCTTCTACGGTAGCTAAAAGTTGTAGTCCTAATACTCGACCAAATTCTGATTTTTGTGCAATAATGTAGTCAGGTACGCCAACAAGCTCGTTGCCCGCATCTATTCCTGTATGACTCCACAAAAAAAGTGTTTTGGTGTAGGCTTTCCAAACGTCCTGAAGTAGTGGATATATGATACTTTCACAAAGAGAAGCTTCTCTGATATATCGTACACCGTTTCGTTTAGGTTGAAATCTAACGTTTCTATTAAGTGCTGAGAAGGTATGCGAATTGGCTGTTTTTGAATGGTAATAAAATTGGCTACGTCATAATACAGCTTATAAGTAGTAACAACTTCGTTTAAGTTTTTAAATGAGGTAAAAGCCATCTATTGAAAAAAAAATTCAGTTCACTTAATAAAAGTCGATTATTTGTTGTAATGTACCTAAGAGTTCAGGTAGTAATAATCGAGAATAGGTATGCTGCTCTGTTGTAACTTTATTGTCTTCTAATTTTAGAAAAAGCCACTCATCAGCGTTTGTTACAATTCCAAAGATGGTTGTTATGCCAGTTTTTCTTCCAAGATTAAATTGCTGGGCAGCATACATTTCTGCAATACATTGTGCAATAGCACGAGGAGATTGTACTGCGTCAAATTTGGCTTCGACAATACTTAAAATTGGTGATTGAATGACCATTGTATTGGCTGATTTGACTAAAATATAGTCACAAAAACCTTTCAAACCTTTTGATTCATCTACATTGAACTCACAGCCTGACAAAAACGTAAATTTATTGATGTTTTTACGTTTTACCTCCATCAAAATGGGTGTAATGTAGTTTTCGGACTTCGCTTTTTCAGTAATTGCAGAAAGTTGAACTGAAATACTAAGGGTTTCTAAGAGCCATTCCGAAGGCTGTACGTGCTTGCTTCTATCAAAAATGTGAGCCAAATCTCCAAAAGATAAACCTAAGTCTTCTATATCTTTAATAGTGAAGTTACTGTAAGTTTTATTTTTAAGAGTCATTTTTAAAAAATTAAATGGCTTCGCCTCTTATAAGTAACATCTGTTTTACTTATAAAAATTTTTATAAATTTATTGAGTATTTTTACGTACTACAAATTGAGTAGCAAAACTACTCATTATTTTTGGAGTAGCAAAATTATATGTGATTTTTTTAAAATAAAGTAACGAAAAAAAATTAAAAATTAAAAATTAAAAATTAAAAACTATTGTAAATTATTGATAATGAGATGATTAAAAAATTATTTATTTTTTAATCTATATTGTATAAACATTTTTTGTTTTTTCAAAATTTTAGTTACTTGATATAAGTCCTCTTTTTTTAAAACATCATAAGCGGCAGTTTCTGCAAACTGCGCACCTTGCATCATTACAAAAAACCACAATCGTCCTAAAATAAATGTTCCGTGCATAGGCGTTTCGATTTCGTTGAGTGCATTTGTTGCAAGCATTGTTGCTAATAATTGCCCTCGTCCGTCCAAATCCTTTGCTCCTTCGGCTTTGTATTCGTGGATAAAGAAAAAAGGCTTGTCAGGAATTTGTGTTCCTAAGGCTACAAACCAATCTACAAATCCATAAAGTGTATAGCCTCCGACATTCGCTGATAAATAACGTTCGGCAAAAGTATGGCACTCATATTCTTCAAAATCAAAATCAACTAATTCTAATACTTTGAGAATGAATTTTTCACGCAACTCTGTTTCATTCCAACTATCCAAATAGCGCAACGATTTTTTGAGTAATTTATCTAAAAAATCGGTTTCTACCTCTGAAAGCGTTATCTCAGAAGTATTTGTCCAATCATTTAGCCCAGCTAATTCATCTACTTGAACCACGCCAAAGACTTTTTTTAACTCTTGTCGTGTCCAACTTTTAAATGATTTCTTCATTGCAAATTTTTTTACTTTATTTTTCTCAAGTATTCTCCATAACCACTTTTTGCATATTTATCCGCAAGGGCAAGAAGTTGTTTTTTATCAATAAAATTCATTCTATAAGCGACTTCTTCGATGCAACCAATTTTTAAGCCTTGGCGTTTTTCGATTACTCGTACAAATTCCGAAGAATCGTGCAGAGAATCAAATGTTCCTGTGTCTAACCAAGCTGTTCCTCGGTTCAGAACTGCGACTTTTAATTTGTTTTTTTCTAAATAATATTTGTTTACGTCTGTGATTTCGTATTCTCCACGTGGCGAAGGAGCGATATTTGCCGCTACTTCCAAAAC
Source organism: Saprospiraceae bacterium (assembly GCA_043777755.1). Lineage (GTDB taxonomy): Bacteria > Bacteroidota > Bacteroidia > Chitinophagales > Saprospiraceae > CANHEE01. The sequence goes on along the minus strand of JAYWHK010000124.1, from coordinate 6,492 downwards.
AGTGTTGTCATAAAAATAAAGTCCTGGAACTGCGTAATTTGATTTCGGATTTTGAGGTTTTTCTTCGATAGAAATTGCTGTTTTATTTTCATCAAATTCTACTACGCCATATCGTTCTGGGTCGCTGACTTCATAGGCAAAAACCATTGCGCCTTCTGTATGCGAGGCTTCTTGTAAAGTTTTACTCAGTCCGCTACCGTAAAAAATATTGTCACCCAAGACCAAAGCGGCTTTATCATTGCCTATGAAAGGCGCACCAATAACAAAGGCTTGTGCCAGCCCATTGGGTTTTTCTTGAATAGCGTATTCAAAACGACAACCTACGGCAGAGCCGTCACCCAACAATCGTTTAAATTGTTCGTTGTCCTCAGGTGTTGTGATGATCAAAATCTCTCTGATTCCAGCCAACATTAAGACCGAAAGCGGATAATATATCATCGGTTTGTCGTAAATTGGCATCAATTGTTTACTGACACCCATTGTAATTGGGTAAAGGCGTGTGCCTGAGCCTCCTGCGAGTATTATTCCTTTCATGTTCCCCTAAATCCCCAAAGGAGACTTTTAGATTTGTGATTTAAAAAAGATTTGAGTATTGTTATCTGTTAATTGTTCGCTTTAAGTTTTTTTACGCAATTTTCTAGCAACTCTACCATTGCTGCGAATAATTTTTCCAAATCTGTAAGCGTATAAATATCAGTATTTTGTGTCAAAACATTTTCTTTTAATTCTGCAATTTGCCAAGAAAGTCCATTGCTTACTATGCCATAAACAGGAATATTTAAGCCTTTTGTAGCATTTATTTCTGTAATTGCTTGCATTTGTGCCAAGCATTGTCCCCAAGCGTTTTCAAAATCATCACGTTTTGCTTCAACTGTAATGAGCAAAGGTGTGTCTAATACGATATTGCCCAAATGAGAACGTTTTGCCACTAAATAGTCAGGTGTTCTTACTAAAAGATTGCCCGCATTGATACTTTTATGGCTGAAAAGCGAAAGTTCACTCCTAAATGGCTTCCAAACTTCTTTCAATATTGGATAGATAATACTTTCACAAATCGCTTCTTCCGAAGCGTTGTAAGCTGTTTCTGTTAAAGCAAAATTAATATCATCAATCAGTGTCTGACTTGGCATAGCATTTTGATCCCCACTCAAAATGTTTCCTTTCTGTGAACGAATTTGAAAAGCAACTAAACTTTGTTCTAATGATTTGAAATCTGTGAATGCCATTCTTTGTTAATTTTCTTGATTTAGAATTTTCTTCGTAATTTCATTTAAATTTGATAAAATCCCAACAATTTCAATCAAATTTTCTTTGTCTGCAAAAGTATATGGTTTGCTAATCGCATAATTTTTTTCAGAAAGAGCTAAAAAGAACCAACTCAAACCAATCGTGTAACAGCCATAAATAGGATGAATACTGCTCACTTTTTGATTTAATTCTTGTGCCACCAGCATTGCAGCCAAAGTTTGAGCCAAAGGATCACTGTCAAATCCTTTTACCTTTTTGTATTCATGCAAACAAAAATAAGGTAATTCGGGTTCGAGTCTTCCTTTTGCTAAAATTAAATCTGCAACACCACTTAGTTTTAAGATTTGATTATCAACGGTTTGTAGCCTTGCACTTAATTTTATTTCGGGATAAGTTGCATAAAATTCAGTATCTAAATGCGCTGCAAAAATCACTTGACTCAAAAATTTCCATTTCAATGCTGCTTCATTCCAATACATCAAACGACTATCTGAAAATTCTAACAAATCAATCAAATTTTGTTGGTCTTTTTCACTCACTTTTGCAGGATTATCTGTCCAAGAGCTTAATTCTGGCATTTTTTTGACATTTTTCAAGCCAAAAACCTGTTCTAATTGCTGTAATCGCCACCTGCTAAAATCTGTTGGATATGTTGGCATTATTGAAAAATTTTAGTTGGTTGTCATTTTTTCATTATTTAAATATACTGCTTTTCATAATACGCTTTATATCCACCTGAAGTTACACTTTCCAACCATTCTTGGTTGTTCAAATACCAGTCTATAGTACGAGAAATGCCTTCTTCGAATTGAAGCGATGGTGACCAACCCAATTCTTTATTGAGTTTGGTAGCATCAATTGCATAACGTTGATCATGTCCTGCTCGGTCGGTGACGTAAGTGATGAGTTTTTCACTTTCACCTATTTCACGACCTAATTTTTCGTCCATTTGACGGCACAATTCTTTGACCAAATCAATGTTTTTCCATTCGTTAAAACCTCCAATATTATAGGTTTCGCCTATTTTCCCTTGGTGAAAAATCGTATCAATCGCTCTTGCATGGTCTTCTACAAAAAGCCAATCTCTCACATTATCGCCTTTTCCATAAATTGGTAAAGGTTTTTTGTTTAAAATATTATTGATACAAAGTGGAATTAATTTTTCTGGAAAATGAAATGAACCGTAATTGTTCGAGCAATTGGAAAGGACAACTGGCAAATGATAAGTATGGTAAAATGCTCTTACAAAATGGTCGCTACTCGCTTTTGATGCTGAATAGGGACTGCGTGGATCATAAGGTGTTTCTTCTGTAAAAAAACCTTCTTCACCCAACGAACCATATACTTCATCAGTGGAAACATGGTAAAAACGCTTATTTTCAAAGTCTTTTTTCCAAAAATCCTTAGCTGTTTGTAATAAATTTGCAGTACCCAAAACGTTGGTCGTTACAAATTCCAAAGGATTTGTGATTGACCTATCAACATGAGATTCGGCTGCCAAGTGAATCACGCTGTCAATATTGTATTTTTCAAAAAGGTCTTTCAAAAAAACGCCATCGCAAATATCACCTTTCACAAAGGTATAATTGGGAGCATTTTTGATGTCATTTAGGTTTTCTAAATTCCCAGCATAAGTCAATTTATCTAAATTATAGATATTGTAATTTGGATATTTTTTGACAAAAAGTCTTGTTAAGTGCGAGCCAATAAATCCTGCTCCGCCTGTAATTAATATATTCATAAAGAGCCTCTCCTAAATCCTCTCCGAAGGAGAGGACTTTTTGATTTGTGGTTAGTTTAATTTTTAATTTTTTTGTTAAACAGGTTTTATACTTGGCAATGGTAGAAAAATTGGTTCTCTTTTTTTGAAAATAATTAGGAGTCCATTCGTGTGTTTTCAAACTTTTGAAATGGAGTGGTAAAAATCGTGCTGGTCGAGCAAACCAAGTTGGATGAATATAGGCTAAAATATAATTTTCAAAGTTGCTTTCTTTTAAAATTGATGCCAATTCACGACCAGTTTTTGCAGATGCTAAAACTTCTTTTTCGTTGTGAGCAATCCATCTTCCTCTGAAAGCTGACAATAACTCTTTGTTGTTATTGACCCAATTGTGAATACTATTGTTGATTATTTTTTGCTCCATTTTTGAAAAACTATAAAGGATTAAATTTTATTCTCCCAAGTCCAAGCTGTTTTCATGATGTCTTCAATCGTATATTTAGGATTCCAGCCAAGTATTTTTTGCGCTTTTTTGTTGTCAGCATAAACGGCAACGACATCACCTGCTCGTCTTCCTTCGATTTGATAATTTAGTTTTTGACTGCTTACTTTTTCAAAAGCGTTAATTGCCTCCAAAACGGTCACGCCATCGCCACTTCCCAAATTAATGGTTTCTATTTTTTCTAATGTATTTTCTATGCTTTTTTGTAATGCTAAAGTATGTGCATGGGCAAGGTCGCAAACGTGTATGTAATCACGAACACAAGAACCATCACGAGTGTCGTAATCATTTCCAAAAACGGTTAATTGGTCTTTTTTTCCAGCACCAACGGCTGTGATAACAGGCACGAGGTTGAGCATTTTTGGAGAAGATTCTCCAATTTCATTGCTCGAGTGCGCTCCTGCGGGATTAAAATATCGGAGTAAAACCGCTTTAAAACCTTCATTGGCAGCGATAAAATCTTTTACAATTCTTTCGCCAATGACTTTTGTAAAAGCATAAGGTGACTCAGCTTCTTGAAGTGGTGTTTTTTCAGTAACTGGCAATTTCTTAGGATTGCCATAAACACTGCAAGACGATGAAAATATGAAATTTTTTACGCCATATTTCTTAGCCGCTTTGAGTATATTGGTTAAACCTAAAATATTATTTTCATAATATTCCAAAGGCATTTCTACACTTTCGCCAACACTTTTTAAGGCTGCAAAATGTATAATTCCTTGGATTTTATGTTTTTTAAAAACCTTTTTTAGTTTTTTATAATCACACAAATCAACATCATAATTTTTGATTTTTTGACCAGTAATATTTTTAATTCCTTCAAAAACGCTTGGTGTAGCATTCAAAAAGCTGTCGATTGAAACAACTTCGTAGCCGTTTTCAATTAAATCAACAATGGTATGACTACCGATGTAACCTGCGCCTCCAGTGACGAGAATTTTCTGCCCCATCCCGACCTTCCTCCAAAGGAGTCCTTCGTGACCCAAAAGGGAAGGAGAATCTAAGCTGACTTTTTGATTTTGGGTTTGCATTAGATTTTTGTTCATATAAAATCTTGTAAAATAATCCGTTTTAGTTCACGTAAAGTCAAAATAACTTGACGTAATTCTGTTGGTTTTATAAGTGATAATGCTTGGGTTTTGGCATAGTTTCTTCCGTCTAAAATAGTGAAATACCATCTGTCGCCAATAACATACGCTCCATAAAGCGGTTTTTCATTGTTGTTGATATGCTGCGCAGCAATCATTGCTGCCAACATTTGACCTTCTGCATCTTGGCTATCTCCTTTGCTTTTTTTAAATTCTTGCATGAAAAAATATGGTTTTTTGGGCGCAGCCAAACCTAAAACAGAAGAAATCATACAATCAACGACAACGCTGATTTGCACATTTTTTGTTTCTGTTTTAATTATTTTCTCAAAAAATGTATCTATCTTTTGGTCTTCTGTAATATCAGACAAGAAAAAAATAAAAGATAAAAATTTCATTTTCAAGTCTTCTTCAAACCAAGAATCAATATATTTTAATAAGTTTTTTTCAATTTTTTTGAGTGTCGCTTCTGCAAAATCATCAATTTGGGCAGTAGGCTCTTGCAACCATTCTTGCAATGGCTCAAAATCTGAACTTTGCCATTGCAAATCAAAATGCTCAATTAACGTATTGGTTTCGTTGATTATTTTTGGGAAAGTTACTTTTTTACTCATAAGTATCAAGTTTTAGGGCAAAAGATTTATATGCCATAATGTAATTTTTTTATCAGAATCTCTGTAATTCGCTTTGCTGCTTTACCGTCCCAAAAAGGAGGAATGATACCTTTTTTGATATTTCCGCTTAGTATTTCTTTTGTTTTTGAAAAAATCACTTCACTATCGAGTGTTGGAATGAGTTGGTTTGTTCCTAAAATTGAAGTGATTGGTCGCTCTGTGCTATCTCGTAAAGTAATACATGGAACTTGTAGGAAAGTGGTTTCTTCTTGGATTCCACCGCTGTCTGTAATTATCAAATCGGCATTTTCCATAAGTTTTAAAAACTCTAAGTAGCCTTGTGGTTCGAGCAAAATTAGGTTTCTTATTTTATCTAATTGAGGTTTTAAACCAGATTTTTCTATGTTGTTTTTTGTTCTTGGATGAATTGGAAAAACAACGGTTCGTAAAGTGCTGATCTTTTCTATTATTTCTAAAATCGCAGTCAAGCCTTCGGCTGTGTCCACATTGGCTGGGCGGTGCATGGTTATTAAAAGCCCCACCCGACCTCCCCAAAGGGGAGGAAACGTAGAGACAGCTCCTAAAATGTCTTCTAAATTTAAATTTTTTGCTTTTTCTCTATAATGTACCAAACTATCTATCATGCAATTGCCTACAAAATGTACTTTTTCGTCAGCCACATTTTCTTTTGCGAGATTCACCAAGCCATCTTGTTCGGTGACGAATAAAAAATCAGAAATGCTATCGGTCAAAATGCGGTTAATTTCTTCGGGCATTTTGCGGTCACCACTGCGCAGTCCTGCTTCGACGTGTGCAATTGGAATGTGTTCTTTGACAGCCACCATCGCACAGGCAATCGTACTCGTCACATCGCCTACGACCAAAACCAAATCTGGTTTTTCTGCTTTCAAAATCGGTTCAAAAGCCAACATGATTTTGGCGGTTTGTTCAGTATGCGAACCGCCGCCAATGCCAAGATAATAGTCAGGTTTTGGTAGTTCGAGTTGATTGAAAAAGACATCACTCATCTTGGCATCATAATGTTGCCCTGTATGAACGATTTTACTTTCAATCACACCACTGGCTTTAAAAGCACGATGCAAAGGCGCAACTTTCATAAAATTTGGTCTTGCGCCAACGATAGAGAGTATTTTAATCAAATTTGGATATTGGATATTTGGGCTTCGCCCGATATTTAGATATTATGCTTCGTTGATATTTTCTACTCGATGTTCCAGTTTTTGAAATTTTAGGTATAATTTTTTTGGATACTAAAATTTTATAATTTTTTATGATTTTTATAAAAATAAAAAATTGATA
>JAYWHK010000123.1:0-10484 GCA_043777755.1 Saprospiraceae bacterium | reverse complement strand
CAAAAGTATGGTGACATATACAAACTTTAGAAGGGCTGGTTAAATTAGATCCTTAGGGAAATGACATTGGACTAAAGTCGCCCTTACAATGCAAAAACTATGCATTGGGGAAATGTACTGGACTTTAGTCGCACAAATGGCTGGTTTTCAACGTTTAGATTCTTGTGCGACTAAAGTCGCCCCTACAGTTATTTTAAATTACGGCTCAAACAAAACGTCCATTGTCAAGTTGTTTTGTACCAAACTTAGTGAATATTCGTTGCTTTCTAAGCCAAAAGTAGTGATAAATGTCAAATAAACAGATTTTTTAGTACTGGTAACTTCCTTAAAAAGCCCTATTTTTTGACGCAATTCTTCTGCATATTGTTTAGAAATCTGAAATTTATGAATAGAAAATTTCATTTCACAAAGATTCACGACCCTATCTCGACGGTCAATCACCAAATCAACTTGTGCTTTTTGAGTACCATTTGTTCCAATCCAAGCACTTGTTTGCGTTTGAACACCAGCGATACCCAATGCTTTTTTGATACAATCGTTATGAATGAGGCAAAGTCGCTCAAAAGCATAGCCATTCCAAGACCTGATTTGTGGATTATCCAAGCCGTTAAGCCACGCATTTCTGTCGTCGAAACTACTATCTCGCATGAATTTTAAGTAAAAAATAGAGAAAAAATCAATAAGTTGATAAAGAGCGTTGCGTTTTTGACTTCCAAATTCATTGTAACGACGAATAAAATTACTTTCTTCGAGTTCTTTTAAAATTTTTGTTGCGCCACCGCCTTCGGGTAATTTTGCCAATTTTATTAGCTCACTTCTTGTTAATCCTTTTTGCTTTTTTGCTAAAACTTCAATAACAGTCGTGTGGCGTTCCGACTTTTTGAACAAAGAACCATAGAGGTTTTCAAACTCATTTTTTAGTGCTGAATTTGGTGTAAAACACAGACGGTCAATATTTTGTGTAATGCTTTCACCTGCTTCGACTTGCTCCAAATAATAAGGAACACCTCCAAAAGTCATGTAAAACTGAGCGATTTGGTAACGTTCAAAAACAGCATTTTTTGCTTTGAAAAAAAGTTCTGTTTCATGCAACGAAAAAGGCGCAAGATTGATGCGGTGCGTAATTCGGTTGTGCAAACCTCCTCGATTGTTAAGCAAATTTCCTATCATCCATGAAGCTGCCGAACCACAAACTATCAACATAATGTCATTCCTCGCACTTGCCCAACTGTTCCAAAAATGCTCTAAAGCCGAAACGAAATAAGATTGTTGCGTGTCCAACCAAGGCAATTCATCAATAAAAACCACTTTTTTTGCTTGTTCAGCATTTTCCAAAGCATTTATCAAAAGCTGGAAAGCATCAAACCATGTTTTTGCTGGCTTTTTTTCTTCCATCTTGGGAAAATAGCGCAGCAAAGCCGCATTAAAATTGATTAATTGATGCTTCGTATTGGAATTTGCCAAACCCGTCATTTGAAAAGTAAAATCATTTTCATGAGTTTTCCTTATCAAAAAAGTTTTACCTACTCGACGACGACCATAAACGGCTACAAAAGCCGACTTTTCGCTATTTTTTACTTTTTCAAGCAAAGCAATTTCTTCTTTGCGACCAATCAATATATCTTTCATTGTAAAATATTTGCCACAAATATACTTTTTTTTGACTTATGGACAAAATATTTTTACTTTTTTATCCATAAGTGGTCTTTTTTTTGACTTATGGATAGTATTTACCATAAAAATGGCCGTACAATAAAACTGTACAGCCATTTAATTGTTTTGCTAAACACTTTAAATGTAGATTTATTTCTTTTTCTGAGGCAACTCCGCCATTGACAATTTCTCATTAGCACGGGCTAATTTCTCAGGAAATAAAGTTTTTCCTCTAAATTGCTCTAACTTTTTGTCAAAAACAATGATTGGAATTTTTGAATTATTTAATTGCTCTATTGTCATAATATACAAATTTACTATTTTTTTGTGATTAAAAAGGCTTCATAATCTTCACCAATTTCAGTCCAATTTCCTTTTTCGGTGAACCCGTAAATTAAGAAATCCTCTTTAATTTCTGCTCAATTATTCGTAAAAATATTAAGTGATGGTGGATTATGGCTAAAAATATCCTAAGACAGCTAACTTGTTGCTCCAATAAAGATTAATTTAGCACACGAATTTACGCAGATGATGCTTCGCATCACTCACGGATTTTCACGGATTCCCTGCGTGAGAAATCCGTGAAAATCCGTGAGTGGAATCAATTTATTGATTTTATCTGCGAAAATTCGTGTGCTAAATCCTTCTTAAATTTGCCAGTACATGATTTTTTACTGATAAAACACCCATAACAACCGTTTATTACCGATTGTATAGCTCAATTTTAAAGCGTCACTTAAAATTTCACAGTAGGATAATTACCGAAATTAAAGCAAAAACTACTTCTGTTTCGGCAAAAACTCCAAACGATGATACAATGCCAATGTAAATGGAAAAACCAACAAAGTGTAAGCCAAAAAGGTAACAATGTAGATATTCGTCGGCTCATATTCTTTAAGCCAATAATTATCAATAGCATTTACAAAAACTATCAAACCAATAATAGCAGTAAAAATCGAAAAAGGCAGCAACAATTGCGCAAATCGTCTTGATTTTACGTTTTTTTGCCAATAGAAATAAAAAACCAACGCCTGTACAAACAATACTTGAATCAGTATTGGTGTAACGTGATATATTCTAAAATCGAACATTGCAAAAAGCAATAAATTCAACAAATACCCAATAATAAAGCCCAATAGTCCTATCAAAACATCTCGAATCCCAAAATGAACAATGCCGCACAACAACATAAATGGGAAGAATAATAAGATACAAAGCAATTTTGTATTGTTCCAATCTTTATTTTTTTCTTTAAAATTTTCTAAATCTTCTTGAAAATTATTAACTTGACTTTGCGTAATGTCCAACGCTGCGACTGTATTTGAAAGAGAAATGGACTTATTGCCTTCCAAATTTTCTAATTTTTCTGTAAAAGAAAAATAATTCCGTTCAAGCAGTCGCCCAAGCCAAGAAGCGTTTTGTAGTGCAAAATAACTTTGTATCGTATTGCTTAAGGGGTTATCACTTACATTATTGTACTCAAGGTACATTGTTTTTATAAAATATTTTTGCGCCAACATCGCAAAAGTTGGACTAATTTTCGCCAAATGAACTTGCAAAAACCAATTGTAAAAACTCGGAGTTTCTGTTCTATCCTTTGACAAAGCAAAATACATTTTTTTGATAGAATCGGGAACAGTTTGGCAATTTTCTACTGCTTTAAAATGAAAAACTTTGTATTTTTCATTCATTTCATTACTTTTTGCGTTCAATTGCTCATCATTAAGCCCACTGTAAATACTATCGTTAGGAGCGATGTAACCGCCTAATTCTGTATTTTCCAAAATCGTAAAATATTTTTTTTGCAAAAAAATCGTTTCAATTTCCTTTTTTGAAAAAGTGTAATCTTGTACTTTTACATCTTCTACAGTCCGCAAAATAGTGTTCTCTTGACTTGAAACTTTTGAAATCAAATGTGCCAAAACAACATCTTTTTCAACTTCTTTTTTGTCTATCAAATTCGCTTTTCGCTTGTCTAAAACGATGGAATACGTAGCGCAAAAAAAGAAAACAGACAACGTAATACCCGTCAAAAGCAACAAACTCAACAGCGCTTCTTTGTAATTGAAAACTCGAAATTTTGCTCGAAATTGCGTCAGCCAAAAAATTGTCAAGATAAATGCCAAAATACCTTGTATGCTGTATTTAAGTATAGAATTGGATTGGTAGGCAAAAAAATACTGCAACGATTCAGTGCGGATACTTGGAAAAAAAGCAACAACGGCAGAAATCAATGTTCCACACAACAAAATCCAAAGGAAATAATGCGATTGTGTCGCCCAGATTCTTGGATAATTCAACAACAACCAAGTATCTAATTTTTTTAAAAATAAAGGAGCAAACTTATTCATGAATAAACATTTTTTTAGAAGATTGGCTGATATTTCTGAAATAATTGACTTCTACATTGTTGATTAACAAGGTTTTAAGCAATTCAGAACTTGACATTTCCAAAGGCGTTGTGAGCAATACATCAAAACCAGATTGCGTAATTTTCACATTGGATTGACTGGAAAAAATCTGGTAAAGTGTTGCTACATCAGCATTACAATTCAACTCAAAAACGTTGCTTATTCTGTCCGAACCAAACGTATTTTTATTGCCACTAAAAACAACTTTTCCCTTTTCGACATAAATCAAATCATCAGCGATATTTTCTATTTCTACCAAATGCTGCGAACTAATCACAATCGCTTTCGGATAATCTTTGTCTTGTGCAAATTCTCGCATCGCTTCCAAAATCAAGTGTTGCGTAGCGACATCAAGATTCGCCAACGGCTCGTCCATCACCACCAATTTTGGATGCCAAACAAATGCCGCTGCCAAAGCAAAACGCAACTTGTACCCGCCCGAAATCTCCGACCAAGTTCGAGTGCCTAAATCACTGAGGCCCAAACGATTCATTGTTTTTTCTGTTGAAAAAATCGCTTCGATGGGTTTCAAACCATGAGAAACTGCCGAAAAAAGTACATATTCATACATTTTCCCTTTCCAACTTTCTAATTCTTGCGTGATGTAAGCAATTTTATCTTTTGAAATCTCCCAATTTTCGAGATTTTTCAACGAAAAAGAATACGCATAATCGCCAGCGTCTTTGAGCAAATCGTGCGCAATTATGCGCAAAAGGGTTGTTTTTCCAGCCGCATTTTCACCAACAACACCATAGACTTTACCCAATTCGAGTGTCAAATCAAAAGGCTCTAAAGTGAATGTTGGATAGTTTTTGCTTAATTTTTTACTTGAAAAAATTGTTTCCATAATGTATTAATCTTGTAACCTCCCTTTCGGGGTTCTTGGTTTTACCTGTAAAATCAACGAAACGATGTGCGAATAAGAACGATTTTCAGTACTTCCGACATTTGTAAAAGCATAATCCAATTTGATATTTCTGATTTTCAAACCAAGACCAACGCCTGGCTGACTAACCCAAAAACCTTTTTTATCAAAAGTATTGTCTTTTTGAAAATTTGAAATTCCACCACGAACATACACCAAATCGTCATAACTGATTTCGACACCAGCCGCAGGATTCATACTGATTTTGCTGCCACTAATAAGCGTATTTCTTTGACCGTCTGTTGTTGCAATCAAATCAGCTTCTGCCAAAACACCAACTTTGTTGAACTTTTTTTGGTAAGCAATTCCCAAATTAATGGTCGGACGAGTCACCTCCAACGAGCTAATCGGCACAACATTGTTTGTAAAACTCAACACTTGTTTTTCTTTGTCTGTAAAAGCAAAACGCCATGAATTGAATGTATTTGTAGCATCTTTCAAAGCCAAACCGAATTTGAAATTTTTGACTTGATATTGTGCGCCCAAATCCAAACCAAAGCCCCAAGAATTGGCAAAAGTTCCAATCACACGACGAACAACCTTGACATTTCCACCCAAAGAAAGTTGATTTCCTCTAATATTCAAACCTTGTGCAAAACTACCCAAAACAGCATAATCCGCAGCACTGAACGTGGTTACTTTGTCAAAATTAATAGTACCATCGTCGTCATAAAGACTCAATGTATTAGGGATTCCATCAATTCCAAAACGGATAATAGACAAGCCAATTGTTCGACGTTTTTCAGCCATCGGAATCGCCAAAGCGATGTAATCGTAGCTTCCAATTCCAGCAAACCACTCCGTGTGCATTGCGCCAACTTGTAGTCCATCTTTTGCATCAAGGCTGGTCAGATTCGCAGGATTCCAAAAAGCAGCAGTTACATCATTGACATTCGCTGTCATTGCACCGCCCATAGCTTGACCTTTTCCGCCAATTCCGATATTAAGAAACTCATTGGAATATTTTTTTTTCTGAGCAAATAAAAAATTGCTAACGAGGAGTAAAAGTAGTACTTTTTTCATAGTTTGGATAAAATAGGTATAAAATTTAGTGTTTGTATTTGCTTAACGATACATTAAGAAAACTTATTGTACTGCAAAGAAAGTGATTTTTTTTTTAAAATCGTTGTTTCTATAAAATTTTTTGTTTCCATACGCATACGTAGAGAAAAGGCACGCCTTTTCTCGTGTTCCGTATGTTTTCGTAGTGTGAGAAAAGGCGTGCCTTTTCTCTACGCAATTATTCACCCAATCTGCCATTACAAGGTTTTTTTGACAAAAGGCATATAAAATAATTTTATTTTTTTATATTTATAAAAAAAATATTAACTTTGCATTAAACTTTTTGAACCAAGAAAAGTCTAATTTATAATAATACAGCACATTTTGTATTTATTCAAGCAAAAAAATCAACATTAGTAATTATGTCGAACCAATCCTCTACTTTTTTCTCACCGCCACCAAGCGGCCCTATCAAACCTTACACTGGTACATTTGGAAAAAAACAACTGCACCACCTCCTTCGTCGAACACTTTTTGGCGTAAGCACCGCTGACCTCAAAGCATTTGAGAACAGAACAATGTCGCAAGTTGTAGATTCTCTATTGAACGTGTCAGCTACGCCACCAGCACCGCCAGTGAAGAATTATAGCACAGCTATATCTCGTCAAAAACAAGCAATCGACCCAGTTACAGGCAAGCCAAAAGTAGATAGTGCTGGCAATCCTATCTATGTACCTATTTTAGATGCTCAGGGCAATCAAAAAAAAGATGCTCAAGGCAAGTTGCTATGGGTAATGGAAACAGTCGCTACTGATGACGTATATGATATGCCCAATGCCGCAACTAATGTAAAATATGCAGCTTGGAAAGGTTTAAAAATGGGCGATACTTGGGTTAATTATCGTGTCAATCCTGCCGACTCTGGAAATATGAATTCTGATAATGTTAGGCGTAATTCTTTAAAATCTTGGTGGGCAAAATTAATGTTAGAACAAGAGCGTACTGTTCGTGAAAAAATGACATTTTTTTGGCACAACCATTTTGCAACCGAAGTAGCAGATATTAACAATGCAATTATGAGTTACAATCATATTGCGCTTTTGAGAAAATATGCCTTGGGTAATTTCAAAAAAATGGTTTATGATGTAACCCTTGACCCCGCCATGTTGATTTATCTTAATGGTAACACTAACGATGGCTCTAAGCCAACCTCTGTAAATGAAAATTATGCTCGTGAATTGCAAGAGCTTTTTACTGTAGGTAAAGGTCTGGGTTCTAGCTATACAGAAGACGATGTAAAAGCAGCAGCAAGAGTATTGTCAGGTTGGTTAGTACTTGGTCGTAATGATGCTACGAATAAAGAAATTTTAGACCCAGCTGTTCCTTATTCATCTATTCCTGCTCCAGGAAGACACGATAAAACAGACAAAGTTTTTTCAGCTTTTTATGGAAATAAAGTAATCAAAGGAGATGGCTCTGCTACTGGTGGAGCAAGCGAAATCACCCAATTGGTGGATATGATTTTCTCTGTTGATGAAGTTTCAAAATTCATTTGCCGAAAATTATTTACATTTTTTGTATATTATAAAATTGACGATGATATTGAAAAAAATGTCATAGAGCCGTTGGCAGAGCTTTTCCGAACATCAAAATTTGAAATTAAGCCTGTTTTGAAAGCTCTATTTACAAGCGAGTATTTTTACAAACAAGAATACGTAGGTGCAATGGTAAAAAATCCTATTGACTTTATGATTGGGCATTGGCGCACACTCGAATATAAAATACCAGCTGACCCAAAAAATTATGAAATTCAGTACTCCATCGCAAGTACTTTAAAAGATAGAGTTTCTAGTTTAGGGCTTAATCTTGGTGATCCACCAAATGTTGCTGGTTGGGCAGCTTATTATCAAGAACCACTTTTTTACGAAGTATGGTTAGATTCATCTTCTATTTCAGCTCGTCTTGCACGTCGCAATGACACTGGATTTAGCTTTGGAAATAGCGAAAATCAAATGGTATATTATGAAAGTGCAAGTAATAGTTTGGTTGTTAATGGAAATTTGACTCTTCCTATCAACTGGCTCAATGTAATATTTAATATTCCTGATTCGAATGATTTAAATGTTGCCATATCAGAATTGTGTAGCTTATTTTATCCGTCTGAGCTTTCACAGGCTATAAAAGATAAAGTAAAAGCAAGATTTTTTGCCATTGCTAATGCTAACGACCTAAAAAAAGATGCGCATTGGACAACTGGTATGAATGCTTTAAAAGCAGATATTAATTCGACCAATGTAAATGCCATTGCTGTAAAAACCAAAGTAGTTGAACTATTTAAGTTGCTTTTTACAGCTGCTGAATACCAATTGCATTGATAAAAAACAAATTTCCTTCCCAAATGAAAGGAAATGGAGGTAAACAAAGAAGTAGAGTTCACTTCTAAATTATTGATTAATTCGGCGCTTCAAAGTCCTCTCTTTGCGAGAGGATTTAGGAGAGGTCTTTAATATATAAAACAAAATGAATCGTAGAGATTTTCTAAAAAAAATACCAGCTGCAGGTGCTTTGACCGTCATAGGAGGAAACACCGTGCAAGCAATGGCAAATAGCCCAATGGTACAAGCAATGACCGCAGGACTTTTTGAAACCGACCGTGTTTTGGTGGTAATTCAATTGAGTGGTGGTAATGATGGTCTAAATATGGTGATTCCTATTGACCAATACGCTAATCTGAAAGCACAACGTGACAATATCATGTTGCCCGAAAATAAAATATTAAAACTAACTGACGAAACAGGAATTCACCCTGCAATGGCTTCTTTTCACGAGCTTTACAAAGAAGGAAAACTAAATGTTATTCAAAGTGTTGGTTATCCGAATTTTAATTTCTCGCATTTTAGAGCGACAGATATTTGGATGACAGGTTCCGATGCTAACAAAAACATCAATACAGGCTGGGCTTCCCGTTACCTTAATTACGAATATCCGAACTTCCCTATTGGCTATCCTAACGCAAAAATGCCAGATCCTTTGGCTATAAAAATGGGCGGTGCTGGTACAGTTGCGACACAATTTGGTGGTATTGGTATGGGCTATTCATTGAATACGCCTGGCAATTCCTTGGATTTATCAACTTATCCTTTTACAGATACAGCAAATAGTGAGTTTTCAGGTCAAGAATTATCTTTTGTACGTGAAATTATGCGCCAAACGGATAAGTTTGAAGATGTTGTAAAAGCAGCTTATGATAAAAGTAAAAACCTTTCAACACTTTATCCAACTGGAGCAGGAAATATACCAGGAGTGAATCTTGGCAATCAGCTCAAAACTGTAGCTCGTTGCATCGCAGGAGGTTTGAAAACCCGTATTTACTGGTTAAGTACAGGTGGTTTTGACACGCACAACTCTCAAACAGATATTTTAGATAAAACCACAGGAACTCACGCCAACTTATTAAAAGGTGTTGCTGATGCTGTTTATGGCTTTTTAGATGATATGAAACTGATGGGATTAGAAGACCGAGTTTGTGGTTTTACCTTTTCAGAGTTTGGTCGTCGTATCAAATCAAACGCTTCATTTGGAACTGACCACGGTGCTGCTGCGCCAATGTTTATGTTTGGAAAACCTGTAAAAGCAGGTGTCGTCGGTAAAAACATTGACGTTCCTACTGGTACAAATATCAATTCTAATATTCCGATGCAGTACGATTTCCGTTCTGTCTATGCGAGTATTTTGGGCGATTGGTTCTGCGTTCCGCAAACTGATTTGGACACTATCTTATTGAAAAATTTCCAAAAATTACCTTTACTTGACCCAATTGGTTGTTTACCAGTCGATGTTCACGAAGCGAACAATGCCGCTGGTGAGAATATGTTGATGGCTTATCCAAATCCATTCCAAGAAGCGACAAGCATCAAGTACGAAACAAAAGGCGGACATACAATGGTAAGTATTTTCAATAACGAAGGACAGATTTTAAGAACTTTGGTGGACGAAATCAAAATTGAAGGGAAATACGAAATGCGTTGCGATTTGGGCGATTTGCCAGCTGGCGTATATTATGCCCGTTTGCAGAACGAACAATTGCAACAAGTAAAACCTATAATAAAAGTAAGGTAGAAATACATTTTTTTATGAAAAACGAGTAATGATACGTGAGTATTTTACTCGTTTTTTGTTTTTTATAAAAGAAAACGCCTATCTTTGTACTTGTTTATTTCTTGTAACATACAAAACGAATGAAAAAACTACCTATTAGTATTCAAGATTTTGCAAAACTCCGTAGTGATAATTGTGTTTATGCGGACAAAACAGCGTTGATTTATAAAATTCTGACAGACGGAAGGCAATACTTCCTGTCCAGACCTCGTCGTTTTGGTAAGTCAATGACAATCTCTACGATAAAAGAAATTTTTGAAGGGAACAAAAAACTTTTTGCTCGACAAAATCCAGAAGATAACGATTTGTGGATTTACGACAAATGGGATTGGTCA
>JAYWHK010000122.1:0-10521 GCA_043777755.1 Saprospiraceae bacterium | reverse complement strand
GGCTACAGTTGGGATGGTGAAAATACAGTCTATAATCCTTTTTCGTTGATTAATTTTTTTAGCCATAAAAAATTTCAAGATTATTGGTTTCAAACAGGTTCGCCTAAGTTTTTGATTGATTTAATAAAAGAAAAAAAGTCGTATAATTTTAACAATATAAGGGTGACAGCCGCAATGGTGCATAGTTACGAAATCGAAAACTTGGATTTGAGGACTTTGTTTTTCCAAACAGGCTATTTGACCATCAAAAAAATGAACCGTATGAATGGTTTTTTGACTTTGGATTATCCAAACCGAGAAGTCGAGCAATCCATGGCAAACCATTTGATGGCGACCATGCGAGGTCAGGATTTAACAGAAAGTGCAACGCCAGTTCTTTTATTAGAAGATGCTTTTTTGAAAAACAATGTGGAATTGGTCGTAAAAGTGATAAAAACAATGTTACGAGATATTCCTGCCATTCTTTTTGGAAAACAAAAAGAAGCGTTTTATCATGCTTTGGTGCATTTGCATTTCAAGTATTTGGGCTGGTTGATGGAAAGTGAAGTCCATACGTCCGACGGTAGAATGGACGCTGTGATTAAAACAAACGAATATGTTTATATTTTTGAGTTTAAGATTGACATGACCGCAGCGGAAGCAATCGAGCAAATCAATGAAAAAAATTATGCTGACAAATACGCTCTTGAAAATAAAAAAATCGTTGGTGTTGGTATTAATTTTAGTACTAAAAAAAGAACAATCGACGATTGGCAAAAGGTTTTATTAAATTAAAGGATTTCTGAGTATTTATATGCAAGAGCCAACGGCAATTTTACAAGAATATTGGGGTTATAGTACGTTTCGTCCTTTGCAAGAAGACATTATTCGTAGTGTTTTAGAAGGTAAAGACACCTTGGCGTTGCTGCCAACTGGTGGTGGGAAGTCTATTTGTTTTCAAGTGCCAGCTTTGTGTCGAGATGGTGTTTGCGTCGTTATTTCGCCATTGATTGCACTGATGAAAGACCAAGTTTATAACCTTCAAAAACGTGGTATTCCTGCAAAAGCCATTTTTTCGGGCATGGCGCATCGTGATATAGACCGCATATTAGATGAAGCCGTTAATGGTCACTTAAAATTCCTCTACCTTTCGCCTGAGCGTTTGACCACAGAACTTGCCATTGAACGCATTAAACGGATGAATATCAACCTTTTAGCGATTGACGAAGCGCACTGCGTTTCGCAATGGGGCTATGATTTTCGTCCGCCTTACTTGAATATTGCTGCAATTCGAGTTCATTTACCCAATACACCAATTTTGGCTTTGACGGCAACCGCAACGCCAGAAGTGGTGATTGATATTCAAGAAAAATTGGCTTTTCGCCGTGAAAATATTTTCCAAAAGAGCTTTTCGAGGTCGAATTTGGCTTACGTTATTGTGGAATCAGATGACAAAATTGCTAAAACTGTTGATATATTGAAAAAAGTGCCTGGTTCTGGTGTTGTTTATGTACGAAGCAGGCGAAAAACGAAAGAAATTGCTTTTTTTTTACAGCAAAATGGCATCGTTGCGGACTATTATCATGCTGGTCTGGGCGCAGAAGAACGCAGCGAAAAACAAGAGGCTTGGATAAATGACCGCACTCGAATCATGGTTAGTACCAACGCTTTTGGAATGGGTATCGACAAACCCAACGTCCGAACGGTGGTTCATATTGATGTTCCTGACAATATGGAAGCCTATTTTCAAGAAGCAGGTCGTGGTGGTCGAGATGAACTCAAAGCTTATGCCGTCTTGCTTTGGAACAAATACGACGAAACTATCTTGAAAAATGGTTACGAAACGTCTTTTCCTCCTGTCAAAACCATTCGTCAAGTTTATCGAGCTTTAGGGTCTTATTTTCAGTTGGGCATCGGAAGTGGCGAAGGAGAAAGCTATGACTTTGACCTTGTGGAGTTTGCTAAAAATTTTCGTTTTGACAATCAATTGGAGGTTTTGAGCGCACTAAAAGTACTCGAACAAGCTGGCTGGATTGCCATGACAGAATCTGTTTTTATACCTTCAAGTTTGCTATTAAAACTCAATCGAGAAGAATTTTATGCTTTTCAGCTGCGAAATAGAAAGTACGAAGCCATCTTAAAAACCGTAACTCGTGCTTATGAAGGTGTGTTTTCAGCACCAACTTTTATCAACGAATCTGCATTGGCGCACGCTATGCGTATTAACAAAGATGAATTGGTGCGTTTGTTAGAAATTTTGAAAAAAGAAGGTGTTTTGGATTATTATCCCAAAAAAGATAAGCCGCAATTGACTTTTTTGAAAGAAAGATTAAATGCTGACGACATCACAATTGACACAAAACTCTACCAATTTCGTAAAGAACGCTATCTTTTTCGCATCGAAAAAATGATTGCTTACCTCAATACGCCAAAATGCCGCAGCCGAATGTTGCTCGATTATTTTGGCGAAACTGACGCTTCCAAATGCGGCACTTGTGATTTTTGCCTTGATGAAAAAAAACACCGCATGAACGATGAAGACTTTGAGCGATACAAAGAAAAAATTGTTTTTTTACTAAAAAAAGAAATACTTACTATTCGCCAAATCGTAGATTCGTTTGCGACAAATCGCCAAGAAAAAGTCCTAAAAACATTAGAATATTTGATAGAAGAAGGTTTTTTAAAAAAGGATGGTGACAAAATTAGCTTGTAAAATCAAAAAGATTTTGAAAAACCACGGTCTTCTTTTACTAAAAATAAATATTATTAAACAAATATTCAAATTGATTTTTTTTACAAAAAACATATATAACAATAATATTTCATCTTAAAATGATTGTTTATACAAAGAAAATATTGTAAAATATAAGAAAAAAACAAATGCCTAAAAACAAATTGTCAATAATGTAAGCAAAAAAGAGCAATGTAAAAAAAACTCGTAAAAGGCAAATAATACATAAAGAAGCACTACTTTTACATTGTCAAAACATTTATAAAACCAACAACAAAACCATTTACATACTCCCTTATGAGGTCTGAAATTATTCAACTTGTCCTCAGTTTAACACCTTCTGAACGTCGTGAATTTAAAATCAAAAATGTAACAAGTAGTGACTTCGTTACCGTTTTAGATTATATTCACAAAACGAAATCCTTAGATTACAGTGAATTAAGAACTTATTTTGAAAAAAAATTTCCTGAGCGTAGCACCAACTACACTTCGGGCTATTTTTCGTCGGTGGTCTCTTATATGCAAGAGAAAATATTTGAAATCATCGTCGAATCAGAAAAAAACCGAGCTTATGTCGAAATCAATCGACGTTTAGCCAGGTATTATGCCTTATCAAATCGAAGTCTGCATAAAATGGCTTGGCAAGAACTGGAAATCTGTAAAAAAATTGCCATCAAAAACCATCTTTACGAAGAACAATTGCTCATCAATCGTCAAGAATACATTATCCATAATTTTAGTAGGTATGAAAATATTTCAAAAGAAGAATTGGCTGTATTGAAAGAAAATAGCGATGAAATCATACGGGAATTGGAACTGCAACACCAATATATTGACTTATTAAGTCAAATTTCCTTGAATTATTACCGAGAATCTTTTGATGTAGCTGTTTTTCAAAAAATATTTGATTTGGGTAAAGAAGATTTGGTCAGCAAGAATTTCTGGACATTGAATACACATAAGTTTAATATCGCCAATAATTTACTTTTTACAGGGAATTACACCGCAGGTTTTGAGCAATATGAAGAAATCATAGCAATGTGGAAAGAAGAAAGAAACTTGATGCAGTTGTTGCCTCGAATGTTTTTGATTCAAGTACAATCCTACTTCAATTGGTTGTTAAAAATACCTGGAACAAACGAATCCAACGTTCAAAAAGAGAAAGCCAATATGCTTTTAAAGTTATTAGAAGCTGAAATTCAAGGTTTTACGTACAAATTAGACATTCAGTTTTGCAATGAAATTATTTTGATTATTCAGTTTTGGCTTTTGAAAGAAAACAAAATGTACCACGAAATCACACAGAATGTACAAGAGGAAGAAATTAGCCAATATACAGACCAACACAACAGAATGCACTTGATTTACAGTATTGCTTATTCTTATTTCCAACTCAATATGAGCGATAAATCTTTGCAATTGATAGAACCATTCGTTGAAGGCAACTACGATTATAAGTCAAACAACTATATTTTTATTAAAATGTTGATGTTGCGGATTTTGATTTACAAAGAGAAAAAAGACGAAAAATATGTCCTGTATTTGATTCAAAATGCAAAATATTTATTCAAAAAATACAGTTTTGACTCTGATTACGAAAAATTCTTTTTGGCTTTAATGCAACGAATGTCTGGTAAAACTTATACTAAAAACGCTTCGACCATCTTAAACAATGCCAAAATAGAATTGACCAAAATCGTCGAATTAAAAAAGGATTATTTGATGCTTTCTGATTGGATTGAAAAGAAAATCTTAGCGTAAAAAGTCATTATCAAAATATGTACAAAAGGAGTAGAGGATTAATATCCCTACTCCTTTTATACATTTTAATGGATTAAACACTCAGCATGGTGTGTTACTTTCCGATACAGAATTTTGAAAAAATATTTTCCAACAAATCATCTACTGACACTTCGCCCGTTATTTCTCCGAGATGCGACAATGCCCGACGAATATCCATAGCGATAAAGTCGGACGTAATGTTGTTGTCCAAACCATAAAGGGCATCATTCATAGAGTTTAAAGCCTTGTTAAGCGCATCGTAATGCCTTGAATTAGAAACAATTACGCTGTCTTCACTGATTTTTTTATCAATGGCAATGGCGTAGAGTTTTTCTTTCAAATACTCAATATTCATCAGGTTTTTGGCAGAAATGGGAATGGTATTTTCTACATTGGCGGTTTCCGTAGCGTTGGCATTAATGCCAACGCTACGGAACAAATCTTCCATTTTAAAATATGGATTCCAGTCCATTTTATTTGCGACGATTAAGAGTTTTTGTCCATCTTGTGCAAGTTGTTTCAAATCTTCCAAAACTTCGTGTGGCTCAGTTTCTACGACATCAAAAACATAAACCAAAAGGGAGGATTGTTCGATTTTTTCCATTGTTTTTGCAACACCAATTTTCTCAATAGCATCAGTAGCTTCACGGATTCCTGCGGTGTCAATCAAACGAAATTCTACGCCATTGATGTTCAGTATCTCCTCAATCGTATCACGAGTTGTACCAGCAATTTCGCTCACAATCGCTCGTTCTTCTTGTAAAAGTGCGTTGAGTAATGTTGATTTTCCAGCATTTGGGCGACCTGCGATGACTGTTGTGATACCGTTTTTAATGGCGTTTCCTAAATGAAAAGAACTCAATAAAGCGTTCAAATAACGTTGAATTTTTTCCATCAGAAGCCTCAATTGAGTCCTGTCAGCAAACTCTACGTCTTCCTCTCCAAAATCCAATTCCAATTCAATCAGGCTTGCAAAAGTTATCAACTCGTCACGCAACTTCTTGATTTCCAATGAAATACCACCACGCATCTGTTTCATTGCTACTTGATGTGAGGCTTCCGAACTACTTGCTATCAAATCCGCTACGGCTTCCGCCTGGCTCAAATCTAACTGCCCGTTCAAGAAAGCTCGTAAGGTAAATTCGCCAGCATTCGCCATACGTGCGCCATTCCGAAGAAAAAGCTGTAAAACTTGTTGCAAAATAAAAGGTGAACCGTGACAAGAGATTTCGATGGTATCTTCTCTGGTGTAAGATTTTGGAGCTTTAAAAAGACTGACCAGAACTTCGTCTAAAATACGATTTTCTTCATCTCGAATCGTTCCGAAGTGAATCGTATTGGCAGCTTGTATTGTTAGGTTTTTTCCAGAAAAAAATTGGTCGCACAAAGCAATCGCATTTTTTCCAGAAAGGCGAATAACGCCTATCGCTCCGATACCTTGCGGCGTTGCCAATGCAACGATGGTATCTTGTTGATTATCAATATTATATAACATTTATTTATTCGATTCCTCTTTATTGCAAATCTTCCATTAGGTATTTGAAAACTATATCGTATATTGGATTGGCGATGGTCATAAGTTAAAAATTGAATTAATTTATTTTGCAAAGATAATGGTTTTTATAATTTTTTTATGCCTGCTTTTTATTTGATTCCATTTTTTTTTATTAAATTATTTTATAAAATCTACTTAGTGTAATTTCTACATTATATCTTTGCGCTCGTTTTTAAAATTGAAGAAATAAATATCAAACTAAGACTTGATGGCTTATAGACTTTATAAATTTAGACTACAAATACTATGGCAAAAATAAAGGCTTGCTTGTTTGACCTTGATGGTGTAATTTGCGATACTGCAAAATACCATTATTTGGGTTGGAAAAGATTGGCAAACGAATTGGGTTTTGACATTACCCATGAATTTAATGAAACGCTGAAAGGTGTTAATCGCATGGATTCTTTGGATAGAATCTTAGAATTTGGCAATATTCCGATGGCAGAGGAGGATAGAATCTCTTGGGCTGCAAAGAAAAATGAATGGTACTTGGAGTATGTTCAAGAAATGAAACCGACAGAGATTTTACCTGGTGTTCTCAAAGTTTTTGAAGATATTAAGGCTAAAAAAATCAAAATCTGTTTGGGTTCTGCCAGTAAAAATGCTAAACTAATCTTGGAATTACTGCAAATTACACATTATTTTGACGATATTATTGATGGAACGATGGTTGTAAAAGGCAAGCCGAATCCAGAAGTATTCCAAAAAGGTGCTGAGGCTTGTGGCGTAAAACCAAGAGAATGTATTGTTTTTGAAGATGCACTTGAAGGCGTAAAAGCTGGACAAGCGGCAGGCTGTTTTACTGTCGGTATTGGCGATATGAAAACGCTCAAAAAAGCAGATATGGTCATTTCGAGTTTTGAAGATATTTCTTTCCAAGAAATTTTGGATTGCATTTAGTTTTACCAAATTAAGCGTGATGGCAACACTGATTTTGTAGGATTATTATGATGTCTTTATGATTTTAAACATAATTTTATCATAAAAGAAAATCAATGTTTCTATCTTGTTTAGAAATTAAGCGTGATGGCAACACTGATTTTGTAGGATTATTATGATGTCTTTATGATTTTTTAAGCATAATTTTATCATAAAAATCATAAAAATCAGTGTTCCTATCTTGTTATAGATTAAGCGTGATGGCAACACTGATTTTGCCTTTATGATTTTAAACATAATTTTATCATAAAAATCATAAAAATCAGTGTTCCTATCCTGTTTAGAAATTAAGCGTGATGGCAACACTGATTTTGCCTTTATGATTTTAAACATAATTTTATCATAAAAATCATGAGAATCAGTGTTCCTATCCTGTTTAGAAATTAAGCGTGATGGCAACACTGATTTTGCCTTTATGATTTTAAGCATAATTTTATCATAAAAATCATAAAAATCAGTGTTCCTATCCTGTTTAGAAATTAAGCGTGATGGCAACACTGATTTTGTAGGATTATTTAAACAAAACTAACATATTACATACGATGACGAATCCAAACTACCTACACACGGAAGTAACAGAAAAAATTATCAAAGCTTTTTACAAAGTTTATAACACACTTGGTTATGGTTTTTTAGAAAAAGTGTACGAAAGAGCTATGCTAATTGAACTCCGAAAAATGGAAATGAAATGTTCTAATCAACTCAAAATAGAAGTTTTTTATGAAGGAGAAAATGTTGGTGACTACTTTGCAGATATTAATGTGGAAGAAAAAATTATTATTGAGCTTAAAAGTGTTGATACTTTAATTGAAGACCATGAACAACAATTGGTAAATTACTTAAAGGCTACAACTTATGAAGTTGGATTGCTTTTAAATTTCGGACCAAAACCACAAGTAAAAAAGAGAGTTTTTACAAATGATTATAAAAATAATTTATGAGTTTAAAAATCATAAAACCATCATAAGAATCATAAAAATCAGTGTTCCTATACTGTTTATATCATACATTTTATTATGAAAAATTATATTAAACACGACGAATGGTGCGTGATAGAAGAAGGTTTTGACCCCAAATTAAATGAAATTTCTGAAAGCCTTTGTGCTATCGGAAATGGTCGCATGGGGCAACGTGCCAATTTTGAAGAAGATTATAGCGGCAAAACGCTTCAAGGCAGCTACGTAGCTGGCGTTTATTATCCCGACAAAACGAGAGTTGGTTGGTGGAAAAATGGCTATCCTGAGTATTTTGCAAAAGTATTAAATGCTTCTAATTGGATAGGCATACACATTGATATTGATGGCGATGCGTTGGATTTGGCAAAATGCGAAGTGTCAGATTTTCGCCGTGTGCTGAATATGAAAGAAGGTTTTTTGTTGCGTTCTTTTACGGCAAAAATGAAGTCAGGGAAAATTGTTCAAGTAGAAAGCAAGCGTTTTTGTAGCATTGTGGACGACGAAAGTGGCGCAATTCGCTACGCCATCAAACCAATCAATTTTAACGGAACTATCTCGCTTACACCTTATGTAGATGGTGATGTAAAAAATAAAGACAGTAATTACGACGAAAAATTCTGGGAAGAAGTAGCCGTAAAAGCCAAAAAACGCAGTGCTTATGTAACGACAGTTACCAAAAAAACAGCGTTTCAAGTGTGTACAGGAATGAAGTTTTCGGTTACACAAAATGGTAAAGATGTTGATTTCTCAAGCCGCCAAATCAAGACTGAAAAATATGCCGCTTGTGCTACCGATATAAAAGTAAAACAAGACGATGAATTGGTGCTTTTCAAGTATGCTGCCGTTTTGAGTTCTATGAATCACCCAAAAGAGGAGTTGATGGAGCGTACGAAAGCCTATTTGAAAAAAATTGAAATCAAAGGTTTTGATGCAATGCTTACCGAACAAGCAGATGCTTGGGCAAAAAAATGGAAAGACAGCGATATTGTTATTGAAGGTGATATTGCGGCACAACAAGGTATTCGTTTTAATATTTTTCACTTGAATCAAACTTATACAGGTGAAGATGAGCGTTTGAACATTGGTCCAAAAGGTTTTACAGGTGAAAAATATGGTGGTTCTACCTATTGGGACACGGAAGCCTATTGTTTGCCATTTTATCTGGCAACAGCTGACCAAAAAGTTGCCCGTCAATTGCTAGTTTATCGCTACAAACAATTGGACAAAGCGATTGAAAATGCTGGAAAATTGGGCTTTACGAATGGTGCAGCCTTGTTCCCGATGGTAACGATGAATGGCGAAGAATGTCACAACGAATGGGAAATTACTTTTGAAGAAATCCATCGAAATGGCGCAATCGCTTATGCCGTTTATGACTATATTCGTTACACGGACGACAAAGAATATTTGGTCGAATTTGGAGCTGAATTACTCATTGCGATTGCTCGGTTTTGGGCGCAACGTGTGAATTGGTCTGAGAAAAAGAAAAAATATGTCATGTTGGGTGTCACCGGACCAAACGAATACGACAACAATGTTTCTAACAACTGGTACACGAATTACATCGCAGCTTGGTGCTTAGAATACGCTGACGAAGCCATTCAATATGTCAAGAAAAAATCGCCAAAAAGCTGGGAAATGTTGTCTTCTAAGCTGAATTTCAACGCTGATGAAGAGATTGAAAAGTGGAAACACATCCGCAAATTCATGTATTTACCAAGTGACAAAACGCTCGGAATTTATTTACAACAAGAAGATTATTTGGACAAAGAACAGATTTTGGTCAAAGACCTTGATCCTGTTCATTTGCCTTTGAATCAGAAATGGAGCTGGGATAGGATTTTGCGTTCTTGTTTTATCAAGCAAGCGGACGTTTTGCAAGGTTTGTATTTCTTTGAAGACCGTTTTAAATTAGAGGATATTCGCAAAAATTTTGAATTTTACGAACCTCGTACCGTTCACGAAAGTTCTCTTTCGCCTTGCGTTCACGTTATTCAAGCAGCGATGTTAGGAATGGAAGAAAAGGCTTACGAAATGTACCTTCGTACAAGCCGTTTGGATTTGGACGACTACAACAATGACACCGAAGATGGCTTGCACATTACCTCAATGGCTGGTACTTGGATGTCTATTATCAAAGGTTTTGGAGGAATGAGAGTGAAAGAAAATCACGTTTATTTCAGTCCAATGTTGCCTGACAATTGGAAAAATTATGCTTTTAGAGTCACTTTCCGTGGCGCAACCTTGAATGTAAAAGCGACACAAACACAAGCGACGATTGAAAATATTAGTAAAAAAGCAATCGAAGTCTTTGTTTATGGCGAAAAATTCAAAATTGAAGCAAAGAGTAAAATCAATGTTCCTGTAAAAAAATAGAGATTAGATATTAAAAAAAGCCCAGTTTTCATACTATTGAAAGCTGGGCTTTTCACTGTAGGGGCGACTTCAGTCGCACGTCCTACGTGTACAATCGTAGGACGTGCGACTGAAGTCCAATGTCATTTCCCTAAGGATCTAATTTAACCAGCCCTTCTAAAGTTTGTATATGTCACCATACTTTTGCGTTTAGACGCTCCTTT
>JAYWHK010000121.1:0-28099 GCA_043777755.1 Saprospiraceae bacterium | reverse complement strand
ATTTTCTGTAGCGTTGGCTTTAAAGCCAACGCTACGGAAAATGCCAACGCTACAGAATATCCGCCAATTCTAACCAAAAATTATTCATGCCTTCGCCTTGAAGAATCATCAGTTCGCCCATGTTGAGCAATTCCAACAAGGCTAAAAAAGTGACAATGGCATGAATTCTATCTTTACATTCGCCAAAAATGGCTAAAAAATCAGATTTTTGACCTTTTTTTATAGATTTTAATAAAAATTCTTGTTGTCCAGAAATGCTATAATCATAGTTGATGATGGTGTGAACGGTGGCTTCTTTGCCAGCGTCTTCAAAACGGCGCATGACATTTTCAAAAACCCGAAGCAACTTGAACAGCGTCAAGGATTCCATTTCGATGTCCACCAAGGCTTTTGTAGCGATTTCACGGAGGTCACGGCTCGTATTTCCCCGCATTTCACGGGTAGAACGCTCGTCTTCCATACTGCGCATCTCGTCCAAAATACTTTTGTATTTTTTATATTCTAAAAGTTTTTGAACCAATTCCTCTCTTGGGTCAATCTCGTTTCCTTCTTCATCAACAGGTTTGCGAGGCAACAACATTTTTGCTTTTATCCGCATCAAGGTTGCTGCAACCAAAATAAATTCGCTTGCCAAATCAACATTCATCGCTTCCAACAGACGGATATATTCCAAAAAATCCTTGGTTACTTGGGCTATCGGAATATTATAAATATCCAGCTCATCACGTTCAATGAAGAACAATAATAAGTCAAAAGGACCTTCAAAAGAAGGCAGTTTAATGGTATATGATGCCGTTGTTGCCATAATTAGGCTGCAAAAGTAGTTTTTTTAATGAAAGAAAAAAAAAAATTTCAAACATTATATAAAAATAGAGCTAAGAATCATCGTTAGGATTAAAATTGCTAAAACAGCGATTGTTATAATTTTGACAGTCAATACACCGTTATCAATATTTTTAAGCCTTCTTTGTTGTGCTTTTGATAGTTTTTTTTCTTTCTTTTTAGGAATAGGAGTAACAGTCGTTGGTGAAGTATCGGTTTTAGGCATTGTTTTTTGCTTATTTATCCTACCTTCTTTTGCTTTTTGCCTGCCATAGCGTTTTTCTTCCGCTTCTACTTTTTTTAATTCTGCAAAAAGCTTATTTAATTTCTTTACGCCAACTACCCAAAGAAAGATAAAAGTTGGTATGCCAATAAGTATTGTTACTGTAATTCCTGTTGTGTATCCACTACAACTGATTTGACAAGCGATACCCCAACCAACATAAATACCCAGTAATGTTAATAGCGTCAATAAAAGTATAATCACTGTAATTCTACCGCTAATATCGCTGTTCGGGTCAGTTTTAAGGTATTTTTTTACAAAAGCCTTATCACGTAAAATATTTTTTTTCCATGCTGAAAAAAAAGTGTTTTCTGAATTTTGTTTGCTATCAATATTTGGAACAACGTGTTCGGGTGCTAATGTGTAAGCTGCGAATTTTGCATAAGTTACTGATTTTGAAGTATTTACTATCTCTTTTTCAGCCCAATGCGCCTCTTTTACACCAATCATTGTCCAGAAACAAAAATTAAGGAACATGATTACCAAGTGTGCAGCGAGTGTTCCTTTACTGTAAGGTTGATTGTTTTTTTTATAAAAAAGAAAAGAAAAAGCGTAAAGTGCAAGGATTTGCCACCACGCCACACCAATGCTATCGCTCCATATCAAACCTACGCCATAGGCAATAAAACCAAGACATACATGGTTAATAATCAGTAGAAAACGTGATGTTTTTTTATGCTTACTTGCCCAAAGGCTAATTGAATTACTCATTTGTTTTATTTTTTTGAGTGGAAAAAATGAAATTTAGTCTAATATTCATTGCATCATAGCCTGACGGAAAAAATGGTAAACCGAAGAACAAGCGGTTATTGGATGTTATGGTATATTCGATGGAAGGGGAATTGCTTGTAAATACTTTTTTTAAAGCACCAATCCGCAATAAATTAACGTCAAGACTAAAATATTTTGATGGTTTGATACAAAATCCTCCTACAAAACCCGAAAAACGCAGATTTTCGCTTATTCTTTCCAGTTCAATCTTATCAACAGCATCAATCTTGGTTTTTAAAACATTAAACTGCCCATAACCAAGATCTCCGTAAAAGTACAAATGATCATGAAATAAACCTGGTGAAAACCATCGTCCTCCAATACCCCAAGCACTGACTTTCGTATTAATATTAGCTTTTTCATTTTCATTAAAAGTAGAAGATTTTGGCGCAACATCGAAGGTTGCATAAAGGCTTACATCTTTCAGAATATGGTATTCGGTGGCGAATGTTTGTCTTCTGGGTAGGTTGTAAAATCCCAATTGTTCTATAAATAGTTGCGACGGCTTTTGTATGGCTATTTTGTAACCCAATTGCACATCGCCTTTTTGGAAATATTGTGCAAAACAAGGCAGCGAAGACAACAATAAGAAATAGAATGTAAAGTGTTTTTTCATTTTTGGTAAAATTATGATGAATTTGAAAAAACAAAAATAAAAGAATAACTCTGAGTAGTCAATTTTTTCTTTCGCTTTTTTCAAGAAAGTGAAAATTTTTTTTCGCTAAAAGTGCGAAAAAAAATCATTTTCCTCAAAAATGCTCTCCAAATTCTCGTTTTAAGTAGTTGGGCTAAAATAAACGTGGTTATTTTTTTCAGTCGATTGCTCAAAAAGTGATAAATAACTGCCTTACAGTCAGCTATTTATCACTTTTTTCTCAACGACAAAATAACCACGTCTATTTCTATACGCCTACTTAAGCGAAAAACGAAATTTTATTTGGTCAAAAAAAGATGTTTTTATAATTTTTTCTGATAAAAATAAAAAAAAATACCACCAAACGCATAAAAAAAAACATCTATTGAGTCCGCAGTATATCTTTTTGAATACAAAGGCAATACAAACTCAAAGACGACGCTAAGGTAAGCCCAAACAAATAATATCATGCTTGGAGATAGTAAAAAAGAAGGTATTTGCTTGATTTTCCGAATCGAAAACAGTAAAAATGACAAGAGTAATGGCATACACAAAGCATCTGCCCAATAGCTACTCGCCCAAATTGGCACAGGGATATGCGAAAACTTTAAGTACAAGTGAATGACATAAAGCAAAGAAAGGAAAAATAAAAAATGGTGTTTTTTTAGCATTTTATCCTGGTCCAAATGCAGCAAATCCCAGTCCCATTGTTGCTAACGCAATGAGTAAAAACCAAATGGATTGTAGCAAATAATACAAAATTTTATCCAAAAGGCGGTCTGAGTTTTTTATTTTGATATAAAAAAGGTCGAATTTATCTTTTGGGCGATTGGCTTCTGCTTGACGTTTTTGTTCGTCTTCTTGCGCCCGTTGAATCTCAAAACTCAACAATTGACCACATTCCGTGCAATAATCTTTGTCGTCGTTCCAAATTTTACATTTTGGACATTTGATGCTGTTTGCCATAATTCTTAATTTTTTTGTAAAAACTTAGCGTATTTATTTTTAACACAAATTTACACTAATTTTACTAATTACACCAATCGTGATGTTGAAAATTAAATCTGATTTCACTAATTGAATTAAAACTTCGTTTTAATTTTTAAGTAGTAATGTCTAAATAAACAGGATTATAAAATTTCGTAATCTATTGAGAATCAAGATACTTATGACTTTTAGACTTATGACTTATTTACTTACGACTACTTAAAAATACCAACCTCCGACCAAATTCCATTGACCAAAAACGATGTTTTGTTTGGCTCGGTCTGGTGCATCGTTGCTGATTAAAATATCATTTAGTACTATAAAACCTGTACGAAACTCCGTTTGCAGGAAAAAATGCTTTAAAATATCCAGTTTTAATCCAAATTTGGTGCTAACGCCCCAGCCTGCACGGTGAAAACGATTGTTGAGTCCAAAACCCATCACACGGGCATCTGTTCGAGGAATCACAATACCTGCGCCTGCGCCAAGCTGTCCGCTGAGTCGGAGTTTGTTTTTAGCAAAAGAATGAAGCGAATAGAGCCGTTCTAAATCTAAGCTGAGTAAATTCAAACCATCTGTATGCTCAAAACCCAAAAATTCGGGAACAATCTCAATGTCTTTTTCTAAATATGTGCCAGCGTAAGTTGTTGAAATTTCTTTTTTTATCTCACCAGTAATTTTTACGGTTTGTTGGTGAGCAACGACGTATTTCATGTGGTCTAAACCGAGCGACAAAGCCGTATTTTTATTAAGAAAAAAACCGATGCGGTAATTGTATTGTGGAATGGAAATTTTTTCTAACTCAAAATAATTGCGTAAGGTAAAAGGCGTTGGACGGTCTTTTGCCCGAACATCAAAAAGGGTGAAATCATAATTCGGGCCTTTGAATGAAATATCGCTTTTCGCAAAAGCCGCACGATTGTAACCCCAAAGAAAATAAAATTTGTGCTTTTTTGACTCACTATAATATTTCTTTAAGGTATTAGATCCATTCTGAGCATTGAGCGAAGCCATGGAAAGGAGCATAAATGTAGAAAAAATGAATATTTGTTTCATATAATGATAATTTAGACTTATATATTATGCAAATGTAAGCATTGAATTAATTTTTTCAATTTTTTTTAAAATAAATTGAAAAAATATTTGCCAAATTTTATTTTATTTTAGTATCTTTGGCTTCCATTTGACAAAATATATATTGGATTGTCAAAAAACACCCCTAAATTTAGTTTTGAAATTAAGACTTGAAGTCAAAAATAAAAATTTTTTATCGAAAAAATAATATTTTTTCTCTAAAAATTTCTTTAGATAAATTTAAAGCCTTATTTTCACATTTCAAACTAAATAATAGGTTGGTTGAGTACGTTGATATAGGAATTAAAAGTGAAAACTTAGGCTTATAATACTAAAAACAATCAACTGAGAAGTCTTGTTATTTCTGAAAACAAGACTCCACTTAATCAACTTTTAAGTAGGCACTAAAAATTATTTATACTATATAATACAGTATAAATAAACTTAGCCTAAAACTTTAGCATTAACTTTAACTGTAACATGGCTTATACAAAAGAGCACGTGTATCAAGCATTGCAAGACTGTTTTGGTTTTGACAAATTCAAAGGTACACAAGAACAGATTATTATGAGTATCCTCAATGGTAGGGATACGTTTGTGATTATGCCGACAGGCGGAGGAAAATCGCTCTGTTATCAGTTGCCTGCGCTTATGTTGCCTGGTACAGCCATTGTCATTTCACCGTTGATTGCGCTGATGAAAAATCAAGTAGATTCTATTCGGGGTTACGGTCAAGAAGACGAGGTTGCTCACTTTTTGAACTCATCATTGAGCAAATCACAAATCAAGCAAGTCAAAGACGATATTACAAAAGGCAAGACAAAATTGCTTTACATCGCTCCCGAAACACTTACTAAAGAGGAAAATATTGATTTTTTGAAAAGTGTAGATATTTCTTTTGTGGCAGTTGATGAGGCGCACTGTATTTCGGAATGGGGTCATGATTTTCGCCCTGAGTACCGCCGAATCCGTTACATGATTGATGCGATTAACAAGCAAATGCCAATTATGGCATTGACGGCTACGGCTACGCCAAAAGTACAACAAGACATTATCAAAATCCTTGAAATAAAAAGCGAAGACATTTTTCTTTCTTCTTTTAACCGTACCAATTTGTATTATGAGGTGCGTTTGAAGGTCAAAAAAGAGCAAACCATCAAGGAGATTATCCAATTTATAAAAGTAAGAAAAGGGAGTCGTTCAGGTATTATTTATGTGCAGAGCCGTAAAGCTGCAGAAGATATTGCCCAGATACTGAATGTGAACGATGTAAAAGCCGCCCCGTATCATGCTGGATTAGATGCCAAGTTGCGGGCAAAGACTCAAGACGAGTTTTTGATGGAAGATATTGAGGTCATTGTAGCTACGATTGCTTTCGGAATGGGTATTGACAAGCCCGATGTTCGCTTCGTTATTCACTATGATATTCCAAAAAGTATTGAGAACTATTACCAAGAAACGGGACGTGCTGGACGTGACGGACTCGTTGGAGATTGTGTAGCATTTTATTCTTATCAAGATATATCAAGACTGGAA
This sequence comes from Saprospiraceae bacterium, assembly GCA_043777755.1. GTDB lineage: Bacteria > Bacteroidota > Bacteroidia > Chitinophagales > Saprospiraceae > CANHEE01. The sequence goes on along the minus strand of JAYWHK010000121.1, from coordinate 21,992 downwards.
AAATTCTTGCGTGACAAACCCGTCGCAGAACGTGAAATGGGTGCTTTGTTGATGCAAGAAATGACCGCTTATTCAGAAACGACCACTTGCCGCCGTAGGTTTTTATTGCATTATTTTGGCGAAGGTTATGAAGTGAGCAAGTGTAATAATCAATGTGACAACTGTCGCCATCCAAGAGAAATGATTGAAGTAAAAGAAGAAATGGCTTTGGCATTAGAAGCTGTTGATGAATTAAAAGAGAATTTTGTTATGAAAACCTTGGTGGATTTCTTAGTAGGAAACCAAACCAAGGATTTGAAAGATTACGGGTACAATAAATCCGAAATCTTTGGCGAAGGAAAAGACAAAGGCGATGTTTTTTGGCAGTCTATTTTCCAACAAGCCCTTTTAGAAAACCTTATGCTCAAAGATATTGAGCAATATGGGGTCATTAAACTCACTGAGGCGGGTCGTAAGTTTTTGGCTTCGCCTAAATCTTTCAAAATTGCCATCAACCGAGATTACAGTGGTGGTTCTGATGATTACGATGATTTGGATGATTCTCAGGGCAAAACAGCTGTATTAGATGAGCTTTTGATGACTTTGCTAACGGATTTGAGAAAGTCTGTGGCAAAGAAAACGGGTGTTCCGCCTTACGTTATCTTCCAAGATGTATCTTTGGAAGATATGGCTACGCAATATCCTATTTCGATGGAAGATATGTCCAAAATCACTGGTGTGAGCCGTGGTAAGGCAGAGCGTTATGCAAAGCCTTTTATCGAAATGATTGGTAAATATGTGGAAGAACACGATGTTTTACGTCCTCAGGATTTTATCGTGAAGCAGGTTGCCAATAAGTCAAAGGTGAAAATTGCTATCATTCAAGGTATTGACAAAAAATTACCTTTGGAAGACATCGCAGAGCAAAATGATTTAAATTGGGACGAACTTATGGACGAACTTGATGTTATCGTCAATTCTGGTACAAAAGTTAATCTTGATTATTTCTTAGACGATAATATTGACGAGTATGTTCGTGAGGACATCTATAATTATTTTATGGATGCCAGTACGGATTCTCCGCAAGATGCTTTTAAAGAGCTCAAAGATGATGACATAAGAATGGAAGAAATTCTTTTGGTGCGTATTAAATTTTTGTCAGAAATGGCAAATTAAAATTAAAAAAAGGTTGATTGTGGGAACAATCAACCTTTTTTTAAGCTAAATACACGTCGGAAAGTGTTTTTAGGATTTTTTATTTATGCAAAATATTGAATACCAAGCGTTTGCAATATCTTTAATATCTAATAACCAATATCCGTTGTGTATCTTTTTCAACCTCTCACACGCTGTCTTTCGCTTTCCGAACCAGAACCTTGATGTTTTGTTCTTCCTTTGGTCGCAAAGTTCTACGAATTATTTCGTAATAAAAAAAACCATAAGACGGTGATTTTGTCGAAAAAGGACAAATTCTTAGGTTTTTTTTGGGTTCTTTGAATATTTTTGTGCTTGTAAAAATTTGTAAGGGCGACTTTAGTCGCACACGCTATGTTGGCAAGCGTAGAAGGTGCGACTACTACAAAAGGAGTCCTTTCGAGAAAGTCGCCCTTACAGCTCATTATCTTTGCATAGGCGAGCTTGTGCGAAAGAAAAAACATCAAATACTTGTATTTACAAATATTTATTCAAAAAATCAATTTTGTGACAGTTAATAAATATAAAAAATAAAATAAAATCGCATATATTTTCGTTTTAATTTATAAAATACTAACAATCAGCTTGCTGCGATTTTAATATTATTTATTTTTTAATAATAAAAAATAATATTTGTTAAAATTGAAAAATAATTGGTCTTTTTTTTTTTTTTTTGCAAAATATTTGATATTATATTTGTCCTGTGAAAGCAAATACAATATATTGCATCAATCAAAATACTAGTCAAAGAGCGATGAAAAAGTGTTGGTTTGCGCTCACCCTTTTTAGCTTGGCTGCTATGAGAAAACAGTAGGCTATTAGAGGTTTTTTAAACTTTTAATTTTACTTTAAAATGAAAAAAATTGAAATCAAAGGTAAGTTGAGCCTTAATAAATCAACAATTGCGAATTTGAATAATGAAGAAATGCACCATATCAAAGGTGGTATTGATGGTGAAGTAGATGTAATAGATGAAGCGGGAGGAGGATTATCTTGGTTCAAAAAATGTACTCCAAAAACTGTTTCTGGGAAAACTCACTGTAATTGCAACTAATCATTCTCTAAGACTAAATTATTAAAGGTAGGAATAATAAGGTGTTTAGCCTTATTATTCTTACCTTTTTCGGTAAAGCTAAAAATGATAGAAAATAAATTTTTAATAGAAAAAATAGAAGACATAACTATGCTCATTAAAAATAATTATGATTATGATAAGCATAATTATTCTTTATTTTTTGGAGATAGTGGAATTCTTTTATTTTATGCTTATTACTATCGATATGTAAATAATACTGAAAGTATTTACAAAACACTTGTATTTACTATTGAAAAAATTTTGTCTAAGATTGAAAATCAAGTTATAGACCAAAATCAAGTAGAATATAATTTTGTAGATGGATTATCAGGGTTTTATTGGTGCTTGCAGCAACTAGAAAGACTAAATCTAATTAATATTTCAGATATTATAGATAAAGAAAGTATTGCTTCCATTATTTTAACACAAAGTATAAATGATTTACGTAGTAATAAAAACTTTGATTTCATGTATGGTGGAATTGGAGCAGCCTATCCTTTTATGAACAATACGGACATTGATATATTTGATGCAATAAATAATGAAATTATAAAAATACCACAAGTGGATGAAAGTGTAGCGGTTTGGGTTCAGAAAATGTATAATGATGACAAAAAACAATGGGAAAAAGGACAAAATTTAGGAATTGCACATGGCTATGCTAGTGTTTTACTTTATTTAATAAAATCAAATGAAATAAAACCATCAAAAATAATTCTAAAGCTCATTGATTACACATCTATCCAGTTATTAAAGCTACGATTCTCTAACAATAATATTTCTGAATTTCCGTCAGAAGCATTGCTTGACGGAACATTAGGTTCTCCAACGGCTATATGGTGGAGCTACAGTGATATTGGTATAGCTTTAGCTCTTTATAAAAGTGGTAAGGTATTAGGAAAAACAAGCCATGTTGATACCGCTTTAGATATTTTACAAAAGTCATTAATAAGAACTGCTGAGTCCGATATTCCTGTGTTAAATGTAGGGATGTGTCAAGGGAGTGCTGGGATTATTCAACTTATACAGAGGTTTAAGTTCATTTTCGATGAGGCAAATGTATCAAATGCATACGACTACTGGACTAATGACTTACTTGAAAAAATATCAAAATCTACTGAAAATTTACATTTTGATTATCAAGATAAAACAAGAACAACCTCATTTGATCTATTTGACGGTTTAGCGGGTGTCGGACTATCGTTAATTAGCCAGATATGTGGTGACTATGAATGGAACAAATCCTTTATTATCTCATAAATTTAAAAATCAATATTGTGAAATATTTTATTACTACGCTATTATTGGCTATCAATAGCTTTTTATCTATTAGTCAGAACGTAGATTTAGATATGATTGATTCCAAAACGTCTAAACTGTTAAGAAAAGAATTTAATAATAAAAATATTATTTGCCTTGGAGAATTTGAGCATGGCTGGGAGAATATTATTGAAACAAAATGTGGAATTGTAAAATTCTTGTTTGATACTTTAGGCTATCGGAATATTATTTTTGAAGGCTCCTTTATTGATGGCTTTATGGAAGAAAAAGAAATTTATCAAGAAAAGAGGTGGAATAAAAATACGCAATTCGATGCATGGGCAAGTCCAAGTGTATTTAAGTTAATAAGTTATTTGAAACAAACTTATCCTGAAATGTCTTACTATGGCTGTGATATTCAAGATTTACCTACGCAACAATTTTCTTCATACCTTGCAAATTTTATAAAACCTGTTTCGAGTTCCTTAGCAGAAGATGCTCAAAAAAAAGATTCTTTATGTTCTTATCTATTTAAAGAAATAGATTTTCGCCCTAAAAAAGAAGCAGCTAATATAGAAGTTTTCTTTCAGAAATTACTTAACACTATTTTAATTAATAGAGATAAATTGAAAACTCAAAACTCTGATTATGAAATAGTTGTACAATGTATAAAGAATAGAATCTGGCTTTGCAAGGCATTGCAAACCAAATATTATAGTGGTTTTTTCAAAAGTCGTGACCTATACAATGGTGCAAATATAGAATGGATATTAAACCAGTATGAAAATAAAAGCAGCAACACCAAAACAATAATATGGGCTGCCGATGCACATATTGATAAAAAACTTAGCTGGAGTAATAGTATGATAGAAGTTTTACCAGAAGAAATAAAACAACAAATATATGCTATCTCAATATTAAACGCTAAAAATACATATACTCCTTATCAGTGTGTAAATAAATTAAAATATAATAAAAAAATAAATACAAAATCTTTTGATGCTGTAATCAGTGTTTCAGATAAGAAAAAATTAATTATTCATAAAAATTAAAATTCACAGTAAAAAAAATCGAAATCAAAGGTAAGTTGAGCATTAATAAATCAACAATTGCAAATTTGAATGACAATCAAATGAGTACCATCATTGGTGGTATCGCAGATACAACAAAGAAAACAATAAGTATTCCTCGTTGGACTTGTGGAGATCATCAATAAAATTTAAATAAAAGCTGTGTAACTCAAAATTATACAGCTTTTATTTTTACAAGTTTTTAAACTACCAACTATGAAAAACTACCAACTTTCGCCCTTTCTCCTACTCCGAACACCACTACTATCGCTCAACGACCATATCCATAAAGTGCTGACAAGCAATGACTTGTCTGCACTCAAAGCCGTGTATCAAAACCCTTTGATACAGCAAGCCTTGTTTTTGGCATCGCCAGGCTTGTTGGAAGAATACCACAAATGGCAAGCAGGCGAAATCAAAGACAGCGAAGAGGCACATCTGGCACAAGCCTTGTGGCGTTACCTTTTGCGTATGTCTTCGAGGTGTACGCCTTTTGGTCTTTTTGCGGGTTGTACGGTAGGTGAATGGAGCAGCGAAACGGATATTGAGTTGTCGCAGCACAGCAACAACAAGGCACATACACGCTTGGATATGGCGTATTTGGGCGCATTGGCGCAGCACCTCTCTCAACAAGAAGGCATCAAAGAACATTTGCGTTTTTATCCCAACAATAGCCTTTATGAAAGTGGCGAAAGACTCCGTTATGTGGATTATCACTACGATAAAAAACGCCGTGTCCACCAAATCGTTGCCATAGACAACAGTGAGTACATTCAGCAAATCTTGACCACTGCCAAGCATGGCGCAACAAGGTATAAACTGGCGCAATCTATTGTAAATGAAGACATTACACTCGAAGAAGCAAGCGATTTTATAGAAGAAGTGATTGCGTCGCAAGTACTGATAAGTGAATTGGACGGGAATACAACGGGGCAGGAACAAAGTATTTATACCTTTCTAAAAAGCGACTTTGTCGCCAACAACCAAAGCGAATTGCTACAAAAAATTCGCTATATTTTGAACAGCGACAACCATACTATTCCGCCATCAGCTGAATACAAAGAAGCTATTGGTTTAGTTCCTTACGAACTCAGCAAACTTTTTCAGACCGACCTCGAAAAGACAGCGAAAAGTTGTACTTTGAATAAAAAATTAGCAGGAAGCCTTCGCAGAGGTCTTTCTGTTTTGAATCGTTTGGCGGTTGCGCCCAAAGAAACCAATCTCAAAAAATTTGCAGAAGCTTTTACAGAGCGTTACGAAAGCAAAGAATTGCCATTATTGGACGTTTTAGATGTGGAAACGGGCATCGCTTATCTACAAATAGGCGATACTCAGGGCGATATTAATCCTTTGTTGGACGGTCTGATGATTGGAAGTGTTGCTTCAAGCGAACAAACAATTCCTTGGAATGCCCGACAATCTTTTTTGTTCCAAAAACTCCTCAAAGCACACCGTGAAAATGCTTACGAAATCACCATTGATTTTAAAGAAATTGAAAAATTTGACGAAAAATGGGACGATGTTTCGCCTTCTATTTCGGTCATGTTTAGCGTAATCCGTAGCGTTGGCGTTAACGCCAACGCTACGGATTACGCTAACGCTACGGAAAACGCTACGGATTACGACATTCATTTGGAAAATGCAGGTGGCAACGCCACCCGTTTGTTGGGTCGTTTTACCTGTATGAGCGATGCGGTACACGATTGGTGCTGTGACATTGCCGCTGTCGAACAAGCAAATACACCAGATGCGATTATTGCTGAAATTGTACATTTACCAGAAAATCGAGTAGGAAACATCTTGATGCGGAGCAATTTTAGAGCTTTTGAAATACCGTATTTGGCAAAATCAAGTGTTGGAGAAGATTTTCAGATTCCGCTACAAGATTTGATGGTTTCGGTACAAAACGGAACAGTTGTTTTGCGTTCCAAACGTTTGAACAAACGCATCATTCCTGCGCTTGGCAATGCCCACAACTACAGTTACAATGCTTTGCCTGCCTATCATTTTTTATGTGATTTGCAACAACAAAACAAGCGAAGCGGTTTTGGTTTTCACTGGGGTAATATGTCCAATCAATTCTCTTTTTTGCCACGAGTACGCTATGAAAATATTATTTTACATCGTGCTACTTGGCAGTTGAAAAAGTCTGATTATGAAGTACTTACGAAATGTAAAAAAGAGGAATTGATGTCAGCAGTAGAAGCGTGGCGCAACAAACATCAAATGCCCAAGCGGATTATGATTGTACAAGGCGACAACGAATTGTTGATACATTTAGACCACGAATTGAGTGTGCAAACTTTTATCAACGAAATCAAAAACTCGCCAAGTATTCAGTTGGCAGAATTTCTTTTTGATGACACCAATGCAATTGTAAAAGATGAAAAGAACGAAAATTATACGAATGAGTTTGTAGCGGTGTTTTTAAAGGAGTCGAAAATCGAGAGTGAGGAGTCGAAAATCAAGAGTGAGAAAGTGGAAAGTAAGAAAGTAGAAAGCAAGAAAATAGAGAGTGAGAAAGTGGAGAGTAAGAAAGTAGAAAGTGGTATAAAACGCTCATTTCCAATTGGTTCGGAATGGCTCTACTTCAAAATCTATTGTGGTGCGGCAACAGCGGACGAATTGTTGTGCCATTCTATTTATCCGATTGTACAACAATTTTTAGAAAAAGACTGGATAAGCGATTGGTTTTTTATTCGATACAACGACCCTAAAAATCATATAAGAATCCGTTTTCGCTTGAAAAATCAAGAAAACACAGGCAATGTAAGTGCTTTTCTGTACAAAGTACTAAAAAATGCCATTGAGCAAAAACAGATTTGGAAAATTCAAACAGACACTTACGAGCGAGAGGTGGAACGTTATGGCGCAGCCACCATGGAACTTTCCGAACAACTTTTTTGCTTGGACAGCCAAATGACACTTGATTTTTTGAGCCAAATAGATAGTTTTCAATCCAATTATCGTTGGTTGTTTGGAATTGCTGCGATTGATGCTTTGTTAGAATCTTTTGGCTATGATTTGGAACAAAAAACAAAACTATTGGAAGGAATGAAAACGTCTTTTGGAAAAGAGTTTGGCATGAACAAACATTTGCGAAAACAAATGAATGAAAAATACGATACTTTTGAAACACAAATAAAAACCTTGTTTCAAGAAGACATTGAAGATGAAAACTTGGCTTTCGTTCGAGCTTCTGCCCTTCAAAATCAAGAAGAATTAAAAGTTATTGCTTTGAAAATCAAGGGTTTATTGTCAGAAAATCAATTGCAAGATATTTTGGGGAGTTACATTCACATGACCATGAACCGTTTGTTCAAATCCAAACAACGAATGTATGAAATGATGGTCTATGATTTTTTGTATAAAAATTATAAAACAAAGGCGTATAAGAACCTCGAATAAAATAAATTTTTTTTGTTTTGTAAATTTTTTTACTTATTTTTGCAGTATGAATGCAACAGTTGAAAAAATATTACGCCAACCCAATGCAACCTTAGTTGCGCAAGAATTGGTCAATGCGATAGAAGCGGAACACGCTCGTCGTTTGGCTTTTTACGCTTGGATTGATGAACATACCAAGGCTGAATTTATCAATGGACAGATTGTCATACATTCGCCAGTTAAGCGACGACATTGGAAAGTAACAGATTTATTTTCTTCGTTGTTGAGTGTCTATACTCGTATCAAACAATTAGGTGTTGTTGGTACAGAAAAAGTAATGATTTCACTTACTCGCAACGATTATGAACCAGATATTGTTTTTTTCAAAAATGAAAAATCAATACTTTTTACGGAAGACCAAGTTTTGTTTCCTGCGCCAGATTTTGTAGTGGAAATTCTTTCTAAAAAAACTCAAAAAGTAGATCGTACAACCAAGAAAGAAGATTATGCCGCACATGGCGTGCAAGAATATTGGATTATTGACCCAAACAAACAAACAGTTGAACAATATTTGCTCCTAAAACCTACGGATACTGTTTATTTTGAACCGTACCGTTACCAAATTGGCGAAGAAATCAGTAGCAAAGTAATCGAAGATTTTACGATTGATGTAGCTGCTATTTTTAATGAAAATGACAATGTGATTGCACTACAAAAGCTGCTTAAATAAAAATAAAAAAGCCTACATCTCTTTGGAGATGTAGGCTTTTTATATTTTTATCAGTATTTACTGAAATTACTTTCCTTTTGGGCTTAAACCGTTAGGTTGTACCGTTGGAACACCTGTAGCTTCAGCTGGTGCTGCTTTCACGTCACCTTTGATGCTTAATACACGGCTTGGATTCGCTTCGTTAGTCGTTAAAGTAACAGACTTAGAGAAAGGACCTACACGCTGAGTGTCATAACGTACTTCGATAGCACCTGATTGACCTGGCATGATTGGCTCTTTTGGCCAAGTTGGAACTGTACAACCGCAGCTTCCTTGAGCGTTAGAAATGATTAAAGGCTCATCTCCTACGTTTTTGAAGGTGAACTTACGAAGTGGATCAGCTCCTTTGTCAATCTTTCCGTAATCAATTTCTTGTTGAGCGAATTGAGCTACTGCTCCTTTTTTTTGTGCTGACGCTACTGTGATGAATGCTAAGGCGAATACAGTAACAAGAGTCATTAATTTTTTCATTGTCGGTAATAAAACTTTTAAGTTAAATAAAATATTTTTTTTGACGTGATAACTAAAACGAAGTCACTAAAAATAAATTTCATAAGCTGTTAAATTTTTACTAAAAAAATCCATGCGCGCCGTGGTCTATTTTTTTAATTCATTCGTTTTGATTATCTTAATTTCATAACGATTTAATTATAATGCAAATATATATGATTTATATGTTATCGTACATTTTTCAAAAAGTTAATCAATAGTTAAAATATATTTTTTATTTCTATGTTTAATTTTCTCCTATACAATTTTCTTTTTTTTGGCTAAAAAAATAATGATAAAAGATTTTTTTGAGAAAAATAAAAAAAGCCTATGCGAGCATTATACTTCGCATAGGCTGAAAATTATCAACAATTCAAAATTTATTTTCTTAGAAACAGTATTGGTTAGCTTCCAACATCGTGTCAGCAATCATTCTACGTTTTACTTTTACGTTCACTGTCGGGTATTTTGAAAAACGTTTGATACCCATCAAGAATGTTTTTACCAAGTCACCTTCTGCAAAAGAGGCGATAGCGTCAGTCGCATTTTTTGAAACACGTGCTGTTGCATCGTGGAAAAACACTTGCAACATCGCTTCGTATATTTCTTGATTTACTTTTTTGTCCATGTCATTTAATTTTTCAACACGCAACAACATTGATTCTGCATTGAAAATATCCACGAACAAATCCGCAATATTCATTATAATTTCCTGCTCTTCTTTCAAGTTCAACTTGCCATCCATTTGCATTTTTGCAGCACCGCCAGCAACCATCAAAGCGATTTTCTTAAAATCTTTTAATGCTTGTTTTTCTTCACCGTACAAACCTTCTGGACGGTCAAAACTTGGCATACTTGTCAATTCTTTCTGTACTGCCCAAGCTGGTGTGACAAAATCAAACTTTCCTTTCAATGCACGCTTGAACAATTGGTCAATCATCAAAAGGCGATTGATTTCATTTGTTCCTTCAAAAATACGGTTGATACGAGCGTCACGATAAGAACGAGCTGCGCTGTATTCTTCTGAATAACCAATACCGCCATGAATCTGAACATTTTCGTCCACAACATAATCCAGTACTTCCGAACCTGCAATTTTCATAATTGAACATTCGATAGCATATTCTTCTGCTGCTTCGAGTGTTGCTTTAGCGAAATCCATTCCTTCTGCTTCATAACCCGCTTTTGCATCTTGCAAAAGATTAGAAACACGGTATTGTGAGCTGTCCACTGCAAAAGTACGAATTGCTTGTTCCGCTAATTTGTACTGAATTGCGCCAAAAGTTCCAATCGAAACACCAAATTGCTGGCGTTCATTGGCATATCTTACAGATTCGTCAATGCAACGTTTTGTTCCACCGATACAAAGTGCGCCCAATTTGAAACGACCAATATTCAGTACGTTAAACGCAATCAAGTGACCTTTTCCAATTTGTCCCAATACATTTTCAGCTGGAACTTTTACATTTTCTAAATATATCTGACGAGTTGAAGAACCTTTGATACCCAATTTTGGTTCTTCTGCACCTTGTGTAAAACCTTCCAAGTTGCGCTCTACGATAAAACCTGTGAATTTTTCACCAGCAATTTTTGCAAAAACAATAAAAATATCTGCAAAACCTGCGTTGGTTATCCACATTTTTTGACCATTCAAGGTATAATAAGTACCATCTTCGCTAAGGTCGGCACGGGTTTTTGCTGCCAAAGCATCAGAACCAGAACTTGGCTCTGTCAAACAATAAGCTGCTTTGAGTTCGCCCGAAATCAAGCGAGGTATGTATTTTTCTTTTTGTTCTTCTGTACCAAAATACAAAATCGGCAACATTCCGATACCCGTATGTGCTGCATAAGAAGTTGTGAATGAGCCTGCTGGGCCAAAAGTGTCACAAATCAAAGTATTGGTATTGGTATCCATTTCAGTACCACCGTAAGTCGCAGGCATGTGTGTACCCAATAAGCCCAATTCGCCCATTTTGTGCAATAACTCAACGGCAAGACCAGGTTCTTGCTTTTCGATTTTGTCCTTTACAGGCACTATTTCGCTGTTCAAAAAGTCCAACACCATGTCTTTGACCATGAGTTGTTCTTCGTTAAATTCTTCAGGAATAAAAGTATCTTCTGGCAAACTGTCCTTGATTAAGAACTCTCCACCTTTCAAAACGTCTGTTTTTTCAAGTAATTCCATTGTTTTATAAAAAATTATAAGTTTATAAATATTTGTAGCATAGAAAGATTTTCCTTCCAGCGAATTTTCGCTACAAAGATACGATATGATTTTGACAAAGTAAATAGTTGCAGCGAATTTTCGCTAAATTTTTTTAAAACTTATATACTAAAAAAATAGAAGTAGGAGCTTGCGAGCTGATTTCATGTCCTTTTGAGGTTTTTCCAGTGTCTTCTTGTGTGCCGCCAGCGAACTTTGTGGTATCATCTTTTATGAGGTATGTTCCGCCCAAACTGGTTTCGGTAGCGATGCTGAAGTGTGGATTAAAACGCCATTCTGCACCCAATGCTAAGGCTGCACCGATGCCTTTGCTGCGGCTGCCGATAGACACACGGTCGAATCCAGAATCTGCAATATTGGTATTGTTGGTATAATTACCGATGAGGTCAGTTCCGAACCAAACATTCCATTTTGGATTGATGGCACGTTGCCATTCGTAACCAATACGGGCGTTTGCACTTTCATTTTTCAGCGTTTTACTGTCGGCAAAAGTGCTTTGAGATTCTTTACTCGAAGTGATGTTCATCCCAAATGCAGCTCGAAAACCGCTTTTGCCACCCAATGCTTTGTAGGTAAAAATATAAGGGCTGACTGGAATTTTGGCATCGCTCAAACTCAAAATTTGTTTGAATAAAAGCGTCGTATTTACACCAATTTCGTGGCGAATTTTTGTTTTTTCGACCAGTGTTTCTTGTCCAAACAAAGCCGTGAAGGAAAAAATGCAAAGTAAAAAAATTAGATTTTTCATAGATGTAGTATTTTTTTGTAATAATCTTACAAATATATAAGAATATTTGAATAAAACAATATTTTAAGACCCTTTTTATTTTTGAAAAAAGATGACAAGTAGCAGTGAAATATGTAGTAAAAACTGATTATGAAGAATGTTTTGGCATATCATTTTACAGTTGGGTCGCTTCGGGCATAAAAAAATAGCTCAACAACAGTAGTCATTGAGCTGTTTTTTTATAGAACCAAGCTATTTTTTTTCTTAATCCATTTTCATCACTACTACTTTCTGAACGCTTTGCTCGCCAGTAGCTGTATTTCTTAACGAAACATGGTAAATTCCTGACAACCAATTGTTTGTATTGATGGTTGTTTCTGATTCGCTGTTCATTTTCAGTATATTTCTACCTTGATTGTCCATAATACTGATGTCAAAATTACCTTTTGGCATGGTGATATTGATGCGCTCAGTCGCTGGATTTGGATAGTTTTAGGTTTCATTGTTGCGTTAAAACGCACGGACAGAATGCTTTGATTATGACCGAAGGCATCACTTTGTGACAAATCAAACCGAGCGAATGGTTTTATTTTGTTTTTTCAACTTTGATAGACTGTGTGCCAGCAGAGCATAGCTACGCCAAGTGATAGCAAAGCCATCACTAACATGATTATTTTTTGCATTTTTTTAAATTTTTGTATGGCAATGCCAGAGCTTAGTGATTACACTGTGTTGGCATTACTTGATTTAGAAATTATTTTTTTACTAAAAAAATGACAAAGCCGTACAGCTCTATCTATAATTTTATTTTTAATAGGCTATTGTATGATAGGTTGTATCTAAACCTTTGCAATAAATACTATCTAATCTGCTAAAAACCAAATCTCCTTTATCATTATTTTGATACTTGTATAAAGAATTTTTGGCATTACCAGTAAAAACACGTTGAGTAAAAATTGTATCACATTTTCCTGATTTGGTATAACTATCGCCAATCCAACCACCAACTAAAATATAGTCAGATGCGTTTACTGGTGGTAAATTAATTAATCTAATTTTAATCCACGCATAGGGAAAAATAGGCACATCCATGTTACTGTTTTTTTCAGTGACGTAAAAGTTGCCAGGTTTTTCATCAAAATTTTTGGCAAAAGAACGAATAAAGTACTCATTTCCGCCTCGTCTGCGTTTATACGTAAAGGAATACTCTCCTTTGTCATTGGTAACTGTAGTATCTAAGCTCACCGTATGTGCGCCACCACCAAGCAAACCACCACTACTGCTCCGGACGGTTTCGTAGAGATAAACAGTGGCATTAGGTACAGGAATTGTTGTATAAACTTGTACAATGCGCCCTTTTACAGTGGTTTCTTCTACATCTGGTGTAGTGGATTCATCTTTCTTACAGCTTCCTAAAAAGCTGATAATCAAGAGTGTAAGCGAGAAAAAAAGTATTTTTTTCATAATTTTAAAAAGATTTTAAAAGGTAGAAAAGACCTCTCCCAACCTCTCCTAAAGGAGAGGAGCAGATTGAGAAGATGACTGATTTATTGGTTTTTTAATAATCATGGCGTCGTTTGCAACATCTGTTTTTATTTTTACAAAGTTAAAGAAAAAAATGAATGTTAGTCAATTTTTATTTTAGCGCATTTTGCAAATGAGCATTTTTTATTTCTCTAAAAAAGCTAAAAAAATTGATTTTTTTAATTTCTGCTTTGTTTTTTCTCGTTTTTAGCGAAAATAAAAATTTTATTTGGTTGATTATGATGTATTTACTGCCATTCTCAAGGTGTAATTTTGTAGCACAAAGATAGGAATAGGAACTATTCTAAAAAAGGACATTTACAGGTGTTTTCTTTTATCAAAAAACAGGTGCTTTTATAAAAATAAAAAATTATAAAATACTAATAATTAATTATTTATATATTTTTTATTTTTTAAATATAGACTTTTTCTTACTTTCTGACGTAAGAAATGAGCCAAAACTGTCCGCATTTTTTTAGCCTAAAACTGATTTTTTTTATATTATTTTTGAAAATATTGGAAAAAAGGAATAATTTTGTCAGACAATGTCATGTAAAACATACTATCAATACGAATGAATCCTCTCAAAGAGTTAATACACATTTTAGAACAAAATAAAAGTACTTACCTTCAAAGCTGGCTTTTTCAGAACAATGGTACGAACCTCGTAAAGCTCTATTACGGAATGTTGCACGATACATTTCCTGACGATGATGCGGCTTCGATGGCATTTTATGGCAAACCAGGAGCGGCAGCTTTTCATAAGTTGAAGTTCGACCTTAAAACGCAGCTTTATGATGCGATTCCTTTCATAGATGTCAAGTTGAAAAATAAAAACGATGCTGAAACGGAGCGTTTTCGTTACCATAATTTGCTGATGTCGTTCAATGTTTTGATACATTTGAGTGGCGATGCGGCAGCTGTCGAGATGGGCGAATATATCTATGAAAATTGTGTCAAATATGGTTTTACGGATTTGGCTTACATTGCTGCAAAACGGATTTTGGGTAAGATTGGTCCTAAAAAAATGGCTTTTTACAGTGCGGAAGTAAAACGACTGCATCATTTAGAAGGGATTGAAGTGGAAGCGAAAATGTATTACGACGAGATTCTGATGTTGTACCGCAATGACAAACTCAGTAGCCAAGAATTGATAACACTCGCCGAAGCAAAAAATGCTTCTTTTTTGCAACTCAAAGGTGATTATAGCTCTCCTGCCATAGAAATTTATACGTATATGCTGGAATTGTGCGTACATTCGGCTAAAAATGATGCTAAAGCACTATTTCAAACAGCGCTCAATGGAGCTAATTATTTTGAGCAACAGCCTGTAAAATATACACAAGCATTGAAAACCTACTATTTTTACCTAATTGTAGGTTATACGCAGCGGAAAGAATTTGACATTGCTGCCTCTTGTATTGACAAATGTTTGCTTTGTGTGACGGAAGGGACTACGGCTTGGCTAAAAGTATTGGAATTGGCATTTGTAAGTCATTTGCATAGCGCAGACTACAATCTTGCTACCGAAAAATGGTTGAAAGCAACAAACAATACTTTTTTTAAGAGTTTTCCAGTACATATTCAAGAAAAATGGGCGATTTACTACGCTTTTCTGCATTTTATAATGATTTGTGGAGCGTACACGCCTAACGAAAAACAAAAAGCAAAACTGAAAAAAGATTTTTGCCTGACAACTTTCAAAAACAGTTTGGTATTTTATGAAAAAGAAAAATCAGGTATGAACCTCAATGTTTTATTGATTGAAATATTGTTTTTAATGGTAGAAAAAAAGTACGATGAACTTTCTGACCGTTATGAAGCGATTCAAAAATACCTACAACGCTATCTCGACGATTCGGAAAGCCGAAGTCGTATTCGCTTGATTTTCAAGATGTTATTACTTTGTATCAAACACAATTTCAAAAAAGGAAAAATTCAACAAGCCGCACAACCTTTTTTAGAAACCTTAGAGCAACAAACAGCAGAGCTTGGCGACGAAGCCTACGAACTGGAAATTATTCCTTATGAAACCGTTTGGGCATTGGTGTTGGGTCGGCTAAAATAATAAAAATCAATAACTTAAAAGACTAACGACGACTACGTACTCCAATTAAAAAATCGTTAAAAAATTCTATATCATTTCAAAAACCCTTATCTTCGCAGCCTAAATACATAAAGTAATAGAACTACCAAATATACCCGAATTTGAGCCAAACGAAAGGTCTTTGTTTTGGCGTGTCATTTTACGGTTGGGTCGCTTCGGGCAGACCACAATCGGGCTTTGCTGTTTCTTTATTTTACTGGTTTATACCGTCATTCATACCCGTTGGTTTCAAGATTGGGCAATCAAAAAAACAACGACTTACCTCTCAAAAGAATTAAATACCAATGTCAAAATTGACAAAATTACCTTTGATTTGTTCTCCAAATTAGACCTTGAAGGCTTCTATGTGGCTGATTTGAAGGGCGATACGCTGTTGTATGCTGAAAGTTTTAAGGTAGATTATGGACTTACGCTAAAAACATTGTATGGTCAAGGTTTTGCGATTGATGGGCTTTTATTGGAAAATGCAAAGGTTTATTTGAAGCGAAAGGTAGGCGAAAAAAATAGCAATTTACAATTTGTTTTGGATTATTTGAAAGGCGAAGAAAAACCTAAAACCGACGCACCTCAAGGCACGCCTTTTGACTTGAAATTAAAATATTTGTCTTTTAAAAAAATAAAATTTGTCAATGACGATGAGGTTACTGGCAATTTCACGTCTGCATCGCTTGACGATGGCTCTATTTCTTTTGAAAAATTAGACATTCCCAACAATCAAATTCTTATTAAAGCCATCGAAATCATTCAACCGACAATTGTTGTACAAGAAAAAGAGCGTTTTCCTTCATCGGAAGTAGAGAAAGAAGAAAAAAAGGAAATCACGCATACCGACACAAAAAAAGACACAAGCAAGCCAAAACCTTTGATTGTTCAACTGAAAAAATTCAATTTGACAGATGGTAGTTTTGCTTACGACAATTTTAGGGTTTCGCCAGCAAAAAAATATGCAGATATTGTTGATTTTAACCATTTGAACATTAAGGATTTGACGTTTCAACTGGACGATTTGGATTTGCAAAAAGACGATTTAAAAGCCCGTTTGAAACAAATCGCTTTCAAAGAAACAAGTGGTTTTGAAATCATTTCGCTTAATGTAAAAAATATTCACGCCAATTCACGCCGTTTAGAACTCAATGATTTTCAGTTGCTTACACCCAATTCTAACATTGGTGACACCATTATTTTAAAGTACATAAGTCTTGAAGATTTTGATGATTTTGCCAATAAAGTCTTGCTCGAAACCAACTTTAAAGATGCTCGTTTGGCATTGAAAGACCTTATGCCTTTTGACCACGGCATCGCTACAAATGCTTTTTTTCAACAAAATGCAGACGATGTTTTTTCTATCAATGGAAAAATAATGGGCAAAATCAACTCGCTCAAAAGTAGCAGTTTGGCGATTAATACAAAAGGTATTTCATTCAAAGGAAAATTCAGTACCAAAAATCTGACGATTCCCGACCAAG
Source organism: Saprospiraceae bacterium (assembly GCA_043777755.1). Classification (GTDB taxonomy): domain Bacteria; phylum Bacteroidota; class Bacteroidia; order Chitinophagales; family Saprospiraceae; genus CANHEE01. The sequence goes on along the minus strand of JAYWHK010000121.1, from coordinate 4,721 downwards.
AATTGCTCAACTTCAACATTGATAGATTGGTGACTGACATCAATACGATTCAGTTACTTTTTCCTGACATAGAAATTCCAAATGAGGTAAAAAAATTCAATAAATTGGATTTTTCTGGCTATTTTGATGGTTTTACGTATAATTTTCTTGCCAACGGTTTGTTAAAAACCGATTTAGGCTCGCTTTCTGTCAAAATGTTTTTAGACCAAACAAACGGAAAAGATAAGGCTACTTATGGCGGCGATTTGGATTTGATAGACTTTGATTTGGGCGAATTGATTGGTATTGATACCATGCCTCGAGTTTCGTTGCACACCAATCTTTCTGATGGAAAAGGCTTGACCGACAAAACAGCTTCCGCTAAAATCAACGCCAATATTCCCGCAATTACGCTCAATGGTTACGAATATAAAAACCTGAGTATGAACGGAAAGCTCGATAAAACAACTTTTGATGGCGATTTTGGCATAAAAGACGACAATATTGATTTTAGTTTCAAAGGAAAAGTGAACCTCAAAGACAGTATTCCGACTTTTAATATCAAAGCAAATGTCAAAAAAATTGCTTTAAAAGGCTTAAAATTAATAGAAGACGATGTCAAAATTGCTGGACTTTTTGACATAGACATAAAAAGTAAGGATATTTTAAAAGGAAAATTTGATGATTTACAAGGTTCTGCTAAAATCAACAACCTTAATTTTAATTATAAAAATGCTTATTATTGGATAGATTCGCTCATTGTACGCTCGGAGGTCACACCTTTTCAGTACCGCCGAATGAGCATTAATTCTGAGCTTTTGGACGCTGATGTTGAAGGTGATTTCAAATTTGACCGTCTTGAAAATTCGGTTAGAAATTACGTTCACCGCAATCACCCAAATATTGCAGCCCGTTTTGATGTTGCTTTTCATCCAGAAACTTTGCCGAATGATTATTTAGATGTAAAACTAAAAATTAAAAATTCTAAAAATTTTGCACAACTTATTGATAGACAATTAGATACACTTAGAAATATAAATTTTACAGGACATTTTAACTCTGTTACAGATTCCTTGTTTTTTGACATAGGTGCGCCAGATGTTGTCAAATATGGAGATTTACAATTCAATGACATCGCCATCAATGCAAAGCTACACGAAGGTTTTGGCGAAGGTTTTATTGGAATTTATCATACAGTTGCCAGTGGAAATCACTTGGGTACGGTGCTTGTGCCAATCAAATTTCAAGGCGATGCGCTCGATATGACGATTAGTGCGGACAAACTCACCAAAGAAATCTCTGACCTCAACATCGAAACTGATTTTTTTATAGAAAAAGATTTTTTCCAATTGGGTTTGCACCCATCGTCATTTAATTTTTTAAGTGATAAATGGGCGATTGATACAGCAAAAAACATACGTTTTACAAGCAAATTCCTTGAAATTCCTCATCTTTTATTAAAAAATAAAAACAGAGAAATTGCGCTTTCTGACATTGACAAAAAAGGCATTAGCCTTTTGGTCAGCGGTTTTAATTTTCAAGATTTGAACCCATTAATCAATGACGATAGAGCGATTTTGGAAGGAGATATGTTTGTTTCGGCACGTGTTGAAGATATTTTTAATGTTTCGGGTATTTCCGCAGTGGTCAGTGCGGACACTATCAAATGGAACGGACGAGATTGGGGCGTTCTTCGGGTAGATGCCAATCTAAAAGACCTAAAAAATCCTGTCAATATCTATACTTCGCTTACAAATGGCAACGAACAGCTCACATTTGAAGGATTTTATGTTTTGCCTAACAATAATTATACTTCAAACGGAGTCGTTTATCCAGGAAATAGCCTACAAGCATCTGCCAATACGAGCAATATTCCAATGGTTTGGGTAAAAACATTGGCTGGCGAAGGTGTTTCTGATGTGAAAGGAACGATTGATGCTAAATTAAAAGTTTCTGGTGACCTTTCTTGCCTTGAACTCGAAGGTCAGGCACGGGTTCGTGATGTGAGTTTTAAAATTGATTACCTCAACACGACGTACTATATCAAAGATGAAGTCGCTAAAATCTATGACAATTATATAGATGCTTCGGGTGCAAAAATCTACGACGAACTCGGCAACAGCGCAACACTTTATGGAGGTCTTTCGCATCAATATTTTAATTATTTGCGTTTGGATTTGGTCATAGATTCTGGAAATAACGATATTTTGGCAATGAACACGACCAAAGAGTTGAACAATCTTTATTATGGTCGTGGTATCGGAAAAATCAGAATGCGTTTTGCTGGTTCTTTCAATCGTACTTTTATTATTATTGAAAAAGCGGTGACGGGCAAAGGAACGACCTTGAATATTCCCGTATCTTATACTCAGGAAGCGGAAGCGGTTACTTTTGTAAAATTCAAAGATAAAAAACAAGTGACTGTTCGCAACCCAAATCAAGAAGTAGATTTGGACGGTTTGGGTTTTGAAATGAACCTTCAATTGACGGAAGATGCAGAAGTTCAAATTATTTTTGACGAACAAGCGGGCGATATTATCAAGGGAAAAGGCGTTGGTTTGATTCGTTTTGATGTACCGATTAGTGGCGATTTTAAAATGTTGGGCGATTACAAATTCTCCGAAGGAAAGTACCTTTTTACCATTCGTCAAAGCCTTGTCAATGTGGACAAACCATTCAATATTCGTCGTGGTGGTACATTGACATGGACAGATGGCGATCCTTTCGCTGCACAAATGGATATTACTGCCGATTACAAAGGATTGCGGACAGCTCCTTACAATCTTATTGCGGACAACCTTCAGCCAAATGAAGAAATTAGTGCCAAACAAAGTACCAATGTGGATTTAACAATGCACATGACGGGCGCATTGCTCAAGCCAGATATTGCTTTTGATGTTCGTTTTCCGACACTCATCGGCAACTTAAAAAGTTATGCCGACAGCCGACTTAATCTTTTGACTCAAGACCCAGCAGAACTGAATCGACAAGTTTTTGGTTTATTGGTATTGGGCGGATTTTTACCGTCGGGCAATCTTCAAAATGCTAATTTTGTAGGAAGCACGGTCAATAATACACTTTCTGGTTTGTTCTCCAATCAAGCCTCAAATTATATCAACAGTTGGCTTAACGATGTTGTCAAAAGCAATGGCGTGATAAGTAGTATCAATTTGGACATCAATACACAATTGGGCGTTTTGAGTTCGAGTTCGGTTGTTGGATTTAATGTCAATGAAGTTCAAGTAAAACCCCGTTTCAACTTTTTTGACAATCGCCTAAGTATTGATGCAGGTCTTGTAGGAAGTACTACTACGGGCGATGCAAAAACCAATATTTCAGGTGATTTTGCCATTGAATATGCCATTACAAGTGATCGGCATTTGCTTGTTCGAGCTTACAATCGCAACGTACAAGAGGTAGATGGGAATAGAAATCGTACAGGTGTAGGTTTTGTTTGGCGTAGAGAATTTGATAAATTATCAGATTTGAAAAAGAAAAAAAAGTAATCAATATGGAGTTTGGAAAACTAACAGATATTTCAAAAGTGGATTTCTCTTTGCCGAAAGATTCAAGCGATACGGCAAGGGTTTTGGCAAAATATGAAAAAAATAACAAACCACTTTTGTACGTTGGTTGTACAGGTTGGTCTATGCCTCAATGGAATGGAATTTGGTATCCAAAAGATTGTAAATCAACGAATTATCTCAAAGAATACAGCCGTCAATTCAACACGGTTGAACACAATACGACGCACTATCGAATCCCTGACGAAGCCTTGGTTTTAAAGTGGAAAAATGAAAGCAGCGATGATTTTAAGTTTTGTCCAAAAATACCACAAAGCATCAGTCATAGCCGAGATTTGGGATTGAACACCAGCGAAATGCGCCTTTTTACTGAAAATATTTTGTTGTTAGGAGAAAAAATGGGTTGTTGTTTTATGCAATTGCCACCACATTTTGGCATAGAACGCTTGGCATTGTTAGAAAGTTTTTTACAAAAATGGCATTTAGAATTGCCTTTGGCAATCGAAATTCGTCACGAGAATATTTTTGATGATGAAAAAAATACCCATCGTTTTTTTGACCTCTTGGAAAAATACAAAGTAGCAAGTGTTATTACAGATGTATCAGGTCGTAGAGATGTTCTTCATCAGCGTTTGACGAATGACATAGCGATGCTTCGTTTTGTAGGAAATGATTTACATTCAACTGATTATCAACGCATTGACGAATGGATTGAGCGTTTGAAAAACTGGTTTTCACAAGGCTTACAGCAAGTTTTCTTTTTTACACACGAACCTGAAAACATTAAAGCACCAGACTTGGCGTTGTACATGACCGAGCAGCTAAAAGCAAAATTCGACTCAAATGTTCGTTCAGCACAACGTTACGATACAAATAAAAATGAGCAAATGAGTTTGTTTTAAAAGACTGTTTAGCGTCTAAAAAAATCGAAGATTTTTTATTGTTACCACGGAGAAACGGAGGTCACGGAGGCAAAAAATTAGCCTTTGGCTAATTTTTTTGTCAAACTCTGTAATCTCCGTTTCTCCGTGGTAAAAAATTTCAAAAGTGGTAAATAGTTACAAAAAATCAATAAACTTTCAAAAAATGAATATTTTAAAAGAAATAACGCCTATTTGGGAAGAGTACGAAAGCCTTTTTGAGGTATTACAACGGAAACCTCGTTTTCATACTTACGAAGAAAAACCTATTTTATTTTTAGGGCTACATCCAAGTTTT
>JAYWHK010000120.1:0-10545 GCA_043777755.1 Saprospiraceae bacterium | reverse complement strand
TCGTTGAGAAAAAAGTTATAAATAACTGACTATAAGGAAGTTATTTATGATTTTTTGAGCAATCGACTGAAAAAAATAATACTAATTAATTTAGCCCAATACTTATAAGTACTTCGACTGAAATAATCGACATTTTAGAACATAATAAACTGTTGTAAATCAGTAAGTTAAAAGACTGGTGACTTATTGACTTACGACTATTTACTTGCCCATTTGACGCAAATACGCCTTCAAATTTCTTGCTTTTTGTTGAAAAAAATGACCATTGGTGTTGGCAATTTGATTCAGATTTTCATTGTTTGACGAAGGATTCAGTTTTAACTCACCCAAAGTCAAATACCATTCTGCTCGGCGATGATTCTTAAATTTAGAATCCGCTGCTAATACTCTAAATAATTCGTTTGACTTTTTAAAATCACCTTTTTTCATAAAAGTATAAGCTTCAAAAAAGGCTTTAATTTGCTCACCATCATTGCTTCCACGCACTTCGTCTTGATTTTTAGTCCAAGCACTATACCCTACTGGAGCTTCGGCGATTAGATTGTCAAGTGAATCCAAAGCAAATGCGGCTACATTAATTTTTGAAGATGGCTCTTTTATCGTAACGCTACCGATATTGGTATTATTGTCCGCAGGGTTAAGACTTTTGGAGTTAGGAGCAGTTTTATCTGCACGGGGTTCATTAGAAGGAATAATAATATCTTTTTTCGTAGGAATATTTTGCTCTAACGGAGTGTTGTATTGTACGTTTTCATTTTTATTGGTATAAAAATAAGCCGCCGCCATAAGCAATGCCGCTGCACCAGCTCCCATCAACCACTTAGTCCAAGTTGCACTTGGTGTACTTATTGGCATATCGGCAGTTGCTTCTGCAATAACATTTTTGAGTTGCAATCGCCTTAATTTTGCCCTCAGAACTTGGCGTTCTGCCATATTTTGACGCAATGTTGCATCTGAGCGTAAAGTGTTCTCGAAGTTACCCAACTCCGTAGGAGAAAGTTTTTTCTCCAAATAATCGTCAATTAATTCAATTAATGGTGTCATTTCTTTTTAATTAAATATCTGTTAATCCAGACTTTTTTGCTACTTCTGTTAGTTTTGCCATACATTGGCTTGTAGCGTTTTTCAAAGCTGCCACAGACTGATAGTGAGTCAAATTGAGTTCAATCATTTGTTCGTAAGAATATTCCATGAGATACTTCAATTTTATTAATTGTTGGCATCGGTCTTGCACTTGCGCCAGAAGTTGCTCTAAAAGATGTACTTCGTGCAAACGTTTTTCGATGTTGTCAAGACCAACAAACTCAAAAGCGGCTGTCAAATCTTGAACTTTGTCTTTTCGGGTATATTTTGATTTTGACAAATTTAGCACTAAATATTGTCCAACTTTTATGCCATATATAGCAGGATCCTTTCCTTCAAAAGTATATTTCCCACTGCTTATATCGTCCATCAATATCAACATACTATCGTGCGTAACTTCTTCTGCCGCCTCAGAGGGAACAGAAAATTTTTTACAATAAGCAGTTACTTTAGGTAGTATAAGTGTTTTGAGTCTTTGAATCGCTCGCTTGTCTTGTGCTAAGAGGAGTTGGTAAAAAGTTTCGTTTGACATTGAGTACCTGTATATATTTCATTTTTTGTGGAAAAAGTAATCTAACAATGTAAATTAAATTAAATTAAATTTTTGAATCAAAAGTAAAACAATCATTAGTCCTGTCACAAAATAAAAGTATTTTAAAATATTTTTTATTATATGATTACCTTTTTAATGTAATTTTACATTTTAATACTATACATTGGGTACAAATTTAGAATAATATCTTTGATTTTTTAGTTAAAATGTATTTTTTATTTTAGAAAACGTAAAAATATTTTTTAATACCGCTAAAAAAATAAGGTGAATTAAAGGTAAAAAATCTGTAAAAATTTTCCTTTGTATATAAAAGAAAAAAATTTTAGGAAAATAAAGGCGTATTGTTTGATAAACTATACTTGTTTTGATACTCTCTCCCTAAAAACTATCAAATGTGCGCCTTTTTTTATTTGAATACCTCTTACCAAAAGAAAACAGTTACTTTTAAAAATTACTAAAATGACAAAAAAAGCATTGTTTCTTCTTTCGCTAACTTTGGCATCAAGCACTTTTGCTTGCCAGTCTGTTTACAGTAAAAACACGCCAAGTCCAACTGAAATCAAACCAAGTCCAGCTATTAAATTCTCACTCAAACCTATTGATGAAAAGGGGAAATTAATTGCAGAAATCGAAGGTTCTAAAAAACTTACGATGATTGTCCGCATTGTGAATCAGAACAAGGATATTCTTTTCATTCAACGTGAAGAAGTCAAAAAAGGCAAAAATTCCTTAGAACTTGACGTTTCTTGGTTGCAAACAGGCAAGTATTTTTTCAAAATCTCTGATGGAAAAGAGGATTTTGAACAAGTATTTGAGAAGAAGTAAAAAATTGAGAATACTTTCCAAAGGTTGAAAAAGTTGTACTTTCTAAAAAGAACCAACTTTTTCAACCTTTGGAAGTAAATTTAAATCTCTTTCAAATCTTTCTTAAAAGTCTTGGACGGCTCTACGAATACGCCAAAATCTAAGAAAGACTCCTCTTTTTCGAGCCAATACCATTCTTCGGCACTGTCACGAATAACAGATAAAACACCTAATTTTTGCTCATTGTCTTCCTCCGCAAGTAGGCTGTCATAATTGCGTACAACAATGTGTAGCTTTTCAATACCTTTATCTTCGAGCCAAGTCAAATCACAAAGCATATCGTAAAAAGCGTCTAAATTTGCTCCAAAATGTTCTGGAAAAAACAAATCTGTTGCAATGTTTTGGTAAAAAGAAGTCAAATTTTTGCTATTTTCACCGTCAATGGTGCAAATCAGCAAACCTGCTTCTGGTTTTCCCGCAAAATTTTCTTTAAGTTGTTTTATATTCTTCATACAAAAAAATTGTTAGAATGTTTGATTGTTCACTATTTAGTACATTGTTCAAAAAGTTTGTTATTGTTTGTAATTGTTGTATTGTTTTGGTTTTCAATTAGTTAGAACCATTTCAAACAATAGCAAACATTAAATAACTAAAGAAACAGTATGTTTAACCCTATTAAAAAGTAGAATTTAATGTTAATCTTGCACCACTAAATGCTGGCTCTAAACGGCAAATTCCTCCTGTACAAACGACGCCTTCTACTTGTTTGATATAGCCAAAAGAAACCCGATTGCTGCCTTGTGTATAAGAAAGCAATGCCGTTGGATAATGCAAATCTGAGGTTTTTTTAGGTTGTGCGTTGTACATATCAGACACCGTAAAAATCCAGTGTGGCGCAATGCTGTATTCCGCCAAAGCAAAAAACCAGCTGCCATAATCTTGTTTTGTAGTCATGTATTGGACTTCACAACGCAATGATTTTTTCTTTGTAAATTTATATAAAACTTCCAAATATGGTGTCCACGTTGTAAGCAAAGCAACGTTTGGCTTATTTTCATAGATTTCTTGATTGTATTCTTGGCGTTGCAAACCACCAATAACACTGTATTTTTTTGTTTTATAAGTCAATTCTGTAAAAATTTCACGGTATAATTTTTTATCTTCCAAATTCGTTACGTTTGAAAAATTAACGAAAACGCCCCATTTTTTATTGATGCGGTAACGCCCTTCTACTTGTACCGCTTTTTCGCCCAATTCTTGTGTTGCAGGATTGTAACGAGCTGTCAAACGGTAGGTGTTTTGCTTGGTCAAAGGTGGTAAAAAATTAATCATACCTCGATTCAGTGTTACAAACGGATTGGTTCGATACGTAAAATTTTCTGTTCGTTTTCCCTCCACCGTTAATCCCAAACCATGTCCAGCATAAGACAGGCTTGAATACAAAACAGAGCCAGTTTCGTTTTGCAATCGACCCAATGATTTTTCTCCATTAGACAAGTTTCTCGTGACAAATGGGTCAAAAAACACATCTTTACTCTTGTATGCACCTTCTACATACCAAGAAAAATTTCCTGCGGTCAATGTATTAAATGCCGAAAAAGCATAACTATTGTATTGTGCGCCGATGCTGTCCTGTGGTGTATAAGTGCTGATAGCACCAACGATTTGGTCAATACTTCCTTTGTCAAAAGTCCGTCCAACAACACCAAAACCTGGTGCAATAGACCAAGATTTAGAGCTGTCTCCAAAAGAAATAAAGGCATCAGTCGAAATTCCTTTGAGGATAGCACCGTAGCTGTCAAACTGTTGCTTTTGTCTGCCTGAAAAAACTTTCACTTTCCAATCTTTGGTCAGTTTGTAGGCAGCACTTACGCCGTAAAGCGCATTGTCAATTGCCAAAGGACGAGCTTCGTAACTTCTAAAAATAATCCCCGTGCCGATTTGGTCGTAAAGATAACCTGCGGCAAAATCAAATTTTTGAATTTTCTTTTTTACAAACCAATTGCCAATCCCTTGTGCGGTATAAGAACCTGTCGGGTTTAATAAATTGGAATTGTTAAAAAGGTCAAACCGCAATCCCATATCAAAACCAAAATTACTATAGTTAAGATTGAGCCAAGATTGCGCACCGAATTTTTGATAATCGTACTGCGGTGTATTAAATGCACCAATAGCGGTATCACGGTGGAAAAAATTACCTTGTGCTTCAAAAGCTCCACTAAGTCTGCCACTGTTGGTGGATTCTTTTTCTTGTGCAAAAATATTTTGAAAGAAGAAAAATGAAAGAAAAAATAGAAAATTCTTAACGTTTTGAACAGTTATCATAATATTTTATATAAAATTTCGTTAAAATATGGCAATCATTTTACAAAGGTCGTGGCTTTGAGCATTGATTCGCTAATTTTTTCACAAAAAAAGAAAATTTATATGAAATTTACTCATTTTTTAGCTTTTATTCTATCAATTAGTTTTGCAACAGGCATTAATGCTCAAAAAACATTGCCTTCGGTAGAAGTCAAAACCTTAGATGGAAAAAGTATTAACATTCAAGAGTTTGGTAAAAAAGGAAAAATTACTGTACTTAGTTTTTGGGCTACGTGGTGCGCTCCTTGCAAAAAAGAATTAGATGCCATTGCGGACGTTTATGAAGATTGGAAGAAAAAATACGACGTAGAAGTTGTTGCGATTACAATTGATGATGCCCGTGCGCTTCCAAAAGTAAAACCAATGGTGGAGCAGAAAGGCTGGAAATATACTATTCTTTCTGACGCAAACCAAGACCTTCAACGAGCATTGAATGTACCAAGTGTACCTCAATCTTTTTTATTAGATGAAAAAGGAAACATTGTTTACAGTCATTCTGGGTATGTCGCTGGTGACGAAGACGAACTTGAAGAAAAAATAAAAGAATTGAAAAAATAAAAAATGAGAAGTTGGTTTTTTCTAAAAAAATAATTATTTTTGTATGAAAAAACCAACTTCTTTAATTTTTATAAAAATGAAAAACATTGTTATGAAAAATATTTATCTTCTACTACCACTTTTGTTCTTCTCAACAAGTCTAATTTTTGCGCAAAGCAAAAAAGAAAAAAAAGAAAAAAAATCAGAAGAATTAGCAAAATTCACTGTTGATAAGAAAAACTACGTCGAATTGGGCGTTAATGTTACCACTGCAATTGCTGCGGGTGGTTTTCATTTTGCCGACAATCTAATCACAAGCGATCCTTATATTTTACATTTAAAATTAGTTAGACAAAAGTACGCCATTCGTTTGGGTGCAGGCGTTTCTATTCTCTCTGAAAAAAAAGGAGAACTTATCAACAGCAAAATCAATTCTGGTAATACTTTTGATTTGCGAGTAGGCTTTGATTATCAAGTTCCAATTGATAAGCATTGGCGATTGTATTATGGCTTTGACGTTCTGACGGGTTATGCGAAGGGACAAAATGACTTTTCAATAGGTGGAGATGTAACAACCATTAGCTTTAATGAAAAATCCATTGGAGGAGGTCCAATTCTTGGTTTGCAATACCACATTAATAAACGTATCAGTTTGCAAACAGAAGGTGCGCTTTATTTGAAAAATACAACACGTGACAAAATATTAACGTATCGAAATCTTCCGAATCTACCGCCTCAACCAACCAGCGATAATATTTGGTCAATGCCCGTTGGGATTCCTCGTTCCTTATTTGTAATTATTCGTTTTTAATCAAAACCAAACATCAACATGAAATCTATATTTATTCTTATATTTAGTTGTTTTATTTTGGGTAAAACTATTGCCCAAACAACCGACACGGTAAAAATTGGGAACAGTACGATTATTTTTCAAGATAAAAAAGAAGATAAAAAAGAAGGGAAATCCGTCGAATTTAAAGACGATAAGAGTGATAAAAGTGTCGAATTTAAAGACGAAAGAAGGTTGGTAAAAACACCTCCCAAAGATGCACCCAAAAAGTTAAAATACAAAGAAGTTGGCTTGAATATGACTTCTTTAATTTCTCGCATTGTTCCATTTGGCAATCAACTACCTTTGGCTGGGCCAACAACCATTTATTTAAAAAAATACAATGGAAGTCGAGCTTTCAGATTTGGTCTTTCCCTACAAGCGAGTCCTGATGCCGTCAAACTAAATACAATCTTTAGGGTTGGTGTAGAAAAAAGAAAACCTTTAAATGAAAAATGGTCGTTTACACGAGCGACGGATTTTATGTGGGCATTTGGTAGTTTTGACACTCCTGGTTTTATTCCTGGCGATGGAGATGTACAAGCAATTGGTCTTGGATTAGGCTATGGCATTGAATATAATCTTAATAAATTTATTTCTATTTCCACGGAATCGACAGTATTTCTTGGTCTTGGCAACAATGGGATTGATGGAAGTATCCTTAATTTTAAGATTATTCCGCCTATTGCACTGTTTTTAAATGTTAAATTATACCAATAAATGAAGTTTTTGTCAGAAAAATGTCATATAGCTATTGTTTTATATTACAAAAAATATTATTTTTGTTAAAATTTTTTCTTCACTTCGGATTTTAAAAATCTAAAATCTTACAAACTAAAATCGTTTAGCCATGAAGCAAACCATTTTATCTTTATTCGTAGTTTGTGCGGGCTTACTTGCCTATAGCTGCACACAAGACTTTAACTCGGGAGAGTTACAAGAACAAAAAGTAGTCAAGTTACGCACAGAAGAACTTGGAAAATACAACTACAAATCGGTAGTTGTTCCACACGCTGAGTTCAGTAACACTGTCGGAATGTTATTTTTAGACAAAAAAAGCGGAAGCAGTTCCAATCAACCTCAAGCACACAAAGCGGTAAAAACTGGTGACAAAATTGACATTTTGAACGTTTCTGACGCACAAGCGGATTTGGGTCGTGTTCTGTTTTATGACACCAAATTGTCTTTGAACAATGCTGTTTCTTGTGGTTCTTGCCACTTCCAAAAATTTGCTTTTGCTGATGGCAGAGCTTCAAGCCCAGGTTTTCAAGGAAAAATGACTCCTCGTAACGCCATGGCAATTGTGAATCCCGCAATGGAGCAAATCGGCTTATTTTGGGACAATAGAGAAGATTGTGTGTATAATTTAGCACTCGAACCTGTTCAGAACCATATTGAAATGGGTATGGAAAGCATGGAATTATTGACTAAAAAATTAGCAGCAGTAGAATATTATCCTGACTTATTTATGAAAGCTTATGGTGGTTCTCCCGTCATTAATGCAGATAAAATTGCACAAGCAATGAATGCATTTTTACGCTCATTTATCTCTTGGGAATCTAAATATGACGAAGGTAAAAATAGTAATTTTGCTAATTTTACAGCGGAAGAAAAACAAGGCATGAAATTGTTTAACGATTGGAATGGCGCACGTTGTGCAAACTGCCATGTTGCTCCAACTTTTGACCAACAATGGGGCAATGGCTCAAATATTGGTTTGGATAAAGTATCTGCGGACAAAGGAATTAAATCAAATCCCAATAATTTTCGAGTACCTTCTTTGCGAAATGTTGAGCTAACAGCTCCTTATATGCACGATGGTCGTTTCAAAAATTTAGAGGAAGTTGTTGATCATTATAACGAAAATGTACAATTTAATCCGAGTTTGGATTGGAATCTTCAAGATGGAAACAACAAAGCTCGTAAATTAAATCTAACAGAGCCTGACAAAAAAGCCTTGATTGCTTTTTTGAAAACATTGACAGATAAGAAATTTATCAGCGATCCTAAATTTAGCGATCCGTTCACCTATTAATTTTTAATTTTTTGTAAATAAAAAAAGCCAATCTCGATTACTCGGATTGGCTTTTTTGTTGTTTTCAACCTCTTTTATAATGCTCGGGGCTAACAGTAAAAACTCCCTTAAACCAACGACTAAAATTCCCAACATTCCCAAATTGCAAAGCGTCAGCCATTTGACTGGTTGATAAATAATCGAAATTATCAATTATCCAATCTTTTTTAACTTGATTTTTGATTTCTATCCAAGTTGTATTTTCTTTTTCAAAATGTCGTTGTAAGACTCTTGCAGAAAGATGAAAATGATTGGCAACTTCTTCAAGCGATAAATATTCGCTTTGCGAAATAAAATGTTCTTTTAAAAGAAGTCGTGTTTTTTCAGAAAAAGAAAGTTGTTGATTGACTTGATTTTTTCTTAATTCTAATTGCGCTAAATGTTGTTTGTACGTATTTTCATCAAAAATAGGATTTTTCATTTTCATCTTTTCGGTATAAAAAACAACAGCACTTTCTGATTGCCCAAAGACAAAACTGATGTTGTCGCCAAAAGTCTTGCGATACGCCTCTTTCATTCCTTTTTCTTCTTGGTGTTCAAAATGAATACTATGAGGTGCTTGGATTGCGCCTTGAGATAAAAAATTAACAATATTGATACTCGCTGCACTATTAAATTCCGCACAAACACGATAACTTTCTGGCATTTTTGCAAGCCATTCATTGAGGCTTTTGTAGGCAATCGTAGCATCATAAGCATTTTCTTTGTAAGAAAATTTGGTCACTCCGCCTATAATTTCACCAGCTGCGCAAGCTCCTTTTGCGGCGGTTGCAATATCAGGACAAACTTGTAGAAAAAATCCCATTTCTGGACCAAATCCAATAGGCGAAAAAATCTTGCCCGTTTCAATCCCAATATGTTCATTTTTGCTAATCAAACGAGCTTGTTCTAAGCCTTTGGCTAAATACTGCCAATCAAAATATTTTTTTTTATTTTCAAAATCGTTTTCTTTTAAGCCTATGCTTTGCATGAGTTGATTAATGCAAATGATTGATTTTGAGGCTTTTACCGTACCATTGAGTATAGCACTTAAATTATATCCTTGAATTGTCATGTTTTAAATTGTCATAAAATGATACTATTTTGTCGTAAAATGATAACGTAAAGGTAATAATTTTGTGTCATATTTTAAAACCAAAGAATATATATTGATAAAAATTGTAGTAACATTTAGTCTAATGATACTGACATTACTAAAATTAACTTTTATAAAATATAATTATGAATAATAACATGAAAAAATCAATTGTTGTTTTACTAATTAGTGCCTATTCTATCCTAACTTATGCACAAAAGGATACTGTTTTCACAATCCAAGAAAAATTTTGGTATGACAATACAAGAAAGTTATGTAATCTTATTCGTCAAAATGATACGATGAAACTAAGACAAGATTCTTTATTTAAAAATTTTATCTATTTTGATTACGTATTAGGTGATGATGATACTGCAAGAATTAATAGAAGACGGGTTGCTTTTGATTCTCTCTTTGTTTATTTTAAAAATGTTGTGTTAAAAAAAGGTTTTGATGATTATGAAACACTACTGAGCGGCACGGTTTTATTAAGCGGAATTAAATTTTATAATTACTTGATAATCAATATTTTGTGCTATTAAGTTTTTCAAGTAAAGTAGCCAATCGGAAGACACTTTAAAACCCTTAGCGAAAATATTGTTAATAGTATTCATCCATTTATCAGGTGCTGCACCGAGATAGGCTTTGTCATTTTCCGTATTAGTTAAATTTTCTATATCATTTTGTTGCTCTTTAACTAACTTTTCTTCTTTTTTAGTGACTTTTTCAGCTAAGAATACCTGCTTCAAACGCAATTGTAACATAGCGGTAATGAGCAACATATAAAAATGGATAGGTGCAGCATTTTCAGTTTGTGCAAAAAGGTGTAATCCCTTTAAAGTACGTTTCAAGAACTTGAAAATCAATTCAATTTGCCAACGATACGCATACAACATAATGACCTGTATCGTTGTTAAATCAAGGCGATTAGTACAGAGAATAAAATAAGAATTAAGCACCTTAAAACGGACAATTCTATACACTTTTTGCTCTTTATCGTTAGTAAATCGTACTAATTCGTCTTTTATTTGGCTAAAACATTTAGGTATCAAACCTGTAATTTTGAGTATTTTTCCCGTCATAAATTTATGATTTTCTTTTAGCCGAAGTACGAACAAAGCACCTACTTTATTCATTGCTGCCAGTACATCAAAACTAAAATATCCCCTATCGCAAATGTAAGTAACGCCACGTTCTAAAATGTCAATTAAAAAACTGCGCTCTGA